>JAFVYY010000073.1 GCA_017508405.1 Clostridia bacterium | reverse complement strand
TTGGCGGAGAAGAGAAGATTTGAACTTCCGCGCCGGTTACCCGACCTACACCCTTAGCAGGGGCGCCTCTTCGGCCACTTGAGTACTTCTCCAAAAAGTACGCAACCAAGGTTGCACAAACCGCCGTTTCTTAGTTTGCCATATAATTATACACGATTATTTTTATAATGTCAATACTTTTTTCTAATTTGTAAAATTTGTTTTTTAATAGGGTCAAAACTTGCTTTTATTTCCTTTTGTTATTGTTATTTTTGATTATATGTTGTATAATTAACTTATACGGAGGTGTTTAGACATGGATTTTAATAAAAGTATTTTTGAAAACAGAAAATTAAGAAAATATCCATTCCTTGCCGCTCACAGAGGTGTATGCGGAGCTAATGTTCCCTGCAACACTATGGCGGCTTATAAGATTGCCCTTGATCAGGGAGCGGACGTGGTTGAAATAGACGTGGCGAAATCAAAGGACGGAAAGTTTTTTGTATTCCATCCCGGTATGGAACACGTATTTTTAAGAAGCGCAAAGCCTATTTCCGAATTGGATTCTGCTGAGGTGGAGGCGATGTTTCTTGTAAATCAGGATTCTGTTCGCACAAGCTACAAGGTGCCAACTCTTGAAGAGGTGCTTACACTCCTTAAGGATAAAGCGTATATAAACGTGGATAAATTCTGGACGGATATTGAGGGAATTTCAGCGGTTATCCGTAAGGTTGGCGTTGAAAAACAGGTTATAGTTAAAACCTATACTGATGAAAAGAGCCTTGAGGGTGTTAAGAAATACGCTCCCGACTTTATGTTTGTGCCTCTTGTTCGCGGCAAGGATGATATAACCGACAAGCTTTATGCAGACGGTATAAACGTAATCGGCGCAGAGATTCTTTTCGCTACCGAGGATGAAGAATGTATAAGCGACGAATATATAAGGTCCATGCATGAAAAGGGCAGACTTATTTGGGCAAACTCCATTATCTACAACGAAGCAGACGTAATATCTGCCCACAAGACCGACGATATTTCCCTTTGGGATGACCCTGACAAGGGATGGGGTTGGCTCATTGATAAGGGAGTTGACTTTATACAGACCGACTGGCTTCTTATGCTTAAGAATTACATAGCGAAAAGAGAAGAGAAATGAAGAATCCGAAAATAGGAATACAGCTCTATTCTCTTCGAGGAGAAATGGAGAAAAGTGTAGAAAAAACCCTTGAACGTGTGGCTGAAATGGGTTTTGAATTCGTTGAATTTGCAGGATATTTCGGCAAAACCGCTGAGGAATTACGCACTCTTCTTGACAAGTACGGCTTAGAGGGTGCATCCGTGCATCAGGGCTTTGACTTTAATACCACGGAAGAGGAATATATTAAGCAGGTTGAATTTTTGAAGACCCTTGGCGTTAAGTTTTGGGGCGTACCCTGTGTGGATAAATCCAATTTTATACCATATGAGCCGCTTCGCACCCTTACTCAGGGCTTTAACACCCTCGGCACCTTTCTTAAGAGATCGGGAATGGAGCTTTGCTACCATAATCACGCTTATGAGCTGGAGCTTTATAAGGGCAAATCCCATCTTGACAGAGCATTTGACACCTTTGACCGCTGTCTTGTATCTCCCGAGTTTGACGTTTGTTGGCTCAATTATGGGGGAGTTGACCCTGTAGACTATATAAAAAAGCACGGATATTATAGCAAGATTATACATCTTCAAGATTATAAAACTGAAAATGGGAAAATGAAATTTACTCCTTTAGGCGAGGGAGTGGTTGATTTTTCCTCAATTATTAAGGCAATAAAGGACAGCAGCATCGAATATCTTGTTTACGAAAAGGATGAATGGTATGACGATGCCTTTGCAGATGCTGAGAAGAGTATAAAATATCTTAAATCCATTATTTAAAAGAATCGGCTGACCCGCAGGTCAGCCGATTCTTTATTTAACGTATTCAAGAGTGATCTTGTCGCCCTTTTTAAGCTCAAGTGCAATAAAACCGCTACCGTAACGGCTTTTTTCGTACATTTCAGCGTTTATAAGGCTGAATCCCGACGGTGCGCCTACGTTTATTTCTTTGTCATTATAAGCGTTAATAACCGCCTTGACGTTTGATTTGTTCCAATAAATACTTACAGTAAGTCCGCCTCGTACGTGGAGATTTGTGATGCTGCCCCTACTCCATTCCTCGGGCTTGGCGGGTAAGAGCTTGATTTTTGTAAGGTCGGAATACATAAGCATCTCGTAAACCGCTGCTGTAAATCCCATGTTTGCATCTATCTGGTATGGGGCGTGGCCGCCGTGCATATATTTTAGGGTTACACCCATATTGCGCCAGTCATTATGATACGTATAAAGATTCTGTCCCGTGCAGAAGCGGAGAAGTAAATCAAGACACTCCTTCGCTCTTTTTGCATCGTTCATACGGGCAAAAATGTTTGCCATATGGGCAAGACTCCATCCGCTTTGATCCTTAAGACCTATGCAAAGGCGCTTTTCAACCGCCACCTTCATAGCGTCGAATATGACCTTGTTATCCTGCTCGTTGATTTCGAATCCGGGGAAGAGAGCGTAAATATGTGATTCGTGTCTGTGCTTGTAATTATCCTTGAAATCGGGATGCATCCATTCCTTAATAGCCCCGTCCTCGTTAATTTCATATTCGGGAATATCGGAAAGCATCTTTTTCCAAAGCTCGCATTTTTCCTTGTCTATGCCGTATTTATCACATACGGAAACAAGATTTGTAAGAAGCTCCTTCACAAGTGCGAAGTCCATGGTTGCGTTTATACTGCAGCTGATCTCGCCTGCGCCCTCAAAATCACCGTTTGCTCTGTTTTCAGGAGAATCGGAGGGATATGACTTAAGCTTGCCGTTTTCGTCGTAAACAAGAAAATCCTCGTAGAATTGCGCAGATTCCTTCATAAACGGATAAGCTCTTTCCATAAGGAATTTTTTATCTCCGGTATAGAGATAATAATCGTAGTAGATAGCGCTTATCCATGCGGAGCTACCCGTCCAGTAGAGAACGTGTGGCTGTAAATTATCCTTTCTTCCGTTTGTGTTATCCATAAACAAGGGGAGAAGAATACCGCGGCAGCCAAACAGCCTTGATGCATTTTCTCTGTAATCATTCTTAAACTTGTCGTAAAGGTTGAAAAGAGGAAGAACCGATTCGGCAAGACCGCCTGCATAAGCCTGCCAGTATGCCATCTGAATATTTTCGTTGTTAAAGTAGGTACATGCCCATGCGGGAGAGTAAGCTCCGTTCCACACACCCTGAAGGTTGGCGGGACACTCGCATCCCGTTGACGAGGAGATAAGAAGGTATCTGCCAAAGTCCGCCATCTTCTCTGCAAGCATAGGAGCTATATTACCCTCGTATCCCTCAAGAAGAAGCGCTTCGCTTGATCTGTTCTTAACCGCTCCGCAAAGGTTCAGCTTTACCTTATTGAAAAGCGAACGGAATTTTCTTGTGTGGCGTGCAAGCGCCGTATCGAAGGAAAGATTAAATTTATCCACTCCCCTGCGCATTTTATCAAAATCCTTAGCCTTGTCCTCTATGTTAAATACAAGAGTAACCCTTGTTGCGCCCTCAATCTTTATGCTGTTGTCGAGAACGAGAGCTCCTTCCATATCTATCTTGCGCTTTTTCGCCTTTTCGATATGAGTCATAGTACCGTCGGTATAGTGGACCTTAACAATGCCGGAATAGTTCAGTCTGCCCTCGGTCTCACAACGTGAATATACGTATCCGTCCTTGGAAAAGCTTTCAAATTTATCGCAGTTTCTATAATCCACCCAATCGGAAAGGTCGTGCCTTTCAAGAGCGAATATCATATTAAACGGTGACGGCTTACTGATATCTATAACCACAAATTTATCCGTATGGGATGCAAAAATTCTGCGGGTAACGGTTTCCCCGTTTTCTTTGTATGTAACGGTGCATATTCCGTTTTCCATATCAAGCTCACGTCTGTATTCGTAGGGGGCGCCGAGGGTACCGAATATCATACGGATATCAAAGGCAGGATAAAATTTACCCTTTGAATTGCTGTATCCTCTTTCACGCAGTGCGTTCGTATAGTAGTTTTCAGCCTCGCCGTACCTTTTTTCATCCATCAGCTTACGCACAATGGGAAGGGATGCTGAAATATCGGGAATTTCCGTTGTACGGGCGTAGTTAAACAATGCCTCGTGATTTATAAGTATTCTTTCGTCGTAAACGCAACCGTAGACCGATGCGCCGATTCTTCCGTTGCCCACGGGTGTTGTGTCGAACCAATTGGCAGCCGGATAAGAGTTTATAAGCTTTTTTTCCATAAAAGACTCTCCTTTAAGCGTTATCATTAACATTTTACCATAAACATACAAAAAAATCAATTTACATAGCTAAAAAACCGTTCCTTAAAATTTAGTGTTGCTTTATTTTACAAAATATGTTAAAATAATTTAAAACTTATATTAGGAGATTTTATGCTGGATAAAATTGTTGCAGGCATCAGCGACGTGATGTACACTTATATATTGATAATCTTACTTGCAGGTGCCGGAATCTACTTTACCGTACGTACAAGGTTTGCGCCCTTTCGCCTTTTCAAGGAGCAGATAAGAGCGGTAACCGAGAAGCCTAAGGACGGAAAAGGAGTTTCATCCTTTCAGGCTCTTATGGT
>JAFVYY010000072.1 GCA_017508405.1 Clostridia bacterium | reverse complement strand
GGGAAGAGGTCTGTAAGAACCTTACCACCCGCAACAAATGCGGATGCAACGTAAACCGTGAAGCAAACAAGAAATACAACTGCGCAGATTACTTGAAGTAAGGGGGATTTGCTTACGAAACGGTTGGAAAGATACTGGGGAAGTGTAATAGAGTCGTTTGCTGCTGCTGAAAACTTACGTAAACGGCGGGCAACCAATACCCAGTTTGCAATTGTACCGATGGCAAGACCGATACCTATCCATGCTTGACCGAGACCGAAGGCAAGCACGCTTCCGGGAAGACCCATAAGGAGCCATGCGCTCATATCTGATGCCTGAGCGCTCATGGCGGTTACCCACGGACCCATTTGTCTGCCGCCGAGGAAGTAATCCTTCTCATTATGGCTTCTTGATTTAATAAAGAAGGCTACACCTATACCTACCATAGCGACAAAGTATATAATTAGCGCTAATAATTCAAAATTCAAAATGATATCCTCACTTTCGTGGAAAAATAAATAGTTACTAAACATTTTATCATATGTTTCCGCTTTTTTCAAGTCCCTATATTAAATATTATTATGCAAATTCAAATAAAAGAGAAGGAGCGGACATACAAGGTTTTTCCTTGTGTACGCTCCTTCTGCTTTTTAGAATCGGAATGTGCAATATGCGCTCGGTATTTAATCGCTGTTTTTGATCTTATAAGCAATCTCCAAGGCTCTGAAAATAAGCTCAAGAGTGGAGAGGATTATATCATTTACATACTGGATATTGTAAAGCTTAAAAAGCTCCTTGATATTGGCAAGCTCCTCTTCGTTGACGATGCCCTGCGCCTTAAGTACATGATATGCTATTTCCTGCGCCTTTTTCTCAGTCTTCAAAGTAAGAACGGATAAAACAACGGCGTAGAGGTAGAAAAGAAAGCCTATTCCCGCAAGAACAAGGGTAATAATTCCGCTTCCGTTAAAGATAAGCAAATCAAGAACAACTCCGATCAATACCAACGGAATAAAAGCAAAGGGACCAAAGGTCATAATGGGTACTAAGCGTATCCTTCTCTTCATATCGGGGTCGCCGTCCTTATCAAGAATGGCAAGAGAAGCCTTTTGCGCTCCTATACCCACCGATGTAAGACTTGCCTCGTGACGTGTGAATCTTCTGAGCCTTACCTTTTTAAAATAGTGGCTGTAGCTGTTTCCGAACATTAAGGACCCTGTAGCCTTAACCTTGATGTGCCCAAGACCGTTTGCGTCAAGAATTTTTCTTGCCACCTCTTGTCCCGTCATTCCGGAGCTGCTGTTTCTTCTGTTGAATTTGACGTATTTTAAGGAAAGCCATATGCTTACGCCAAAGGAAGCAATAGACACGATAATGATTAAAATACCAACTATCAACAATGCAATTTCAAGTCCCATAAAATTCTCCTTTCAAATAAATTACAAATTTAAAAACCTATAAAAGCTTAGCCTTAAATGGCTTGAAGTCTGGATTATGGATACGTCCCCCGTTATTTTACCGTTGATAGGCAAATTTCGGAAAGGAGGTACATGGAAAGACCGACACAGGGCATATCGAATTCCGATGATGAGCTGTGGGGGTCAAGGGATGAGTATTCAACTCCTACCGCCCCTGGTATAAAGGGAGTTGATGGGAAAAACTGTCCGTATGATTTATGCTGACAGTGATTGAAGCCTACGCCGTGAATATGGCTTGAATCGAGGATATTTGCGCCAAGGAGAGTGTCGGCAATGGATTGCGCATATTCAAGATATTCGGGCATACGGAGAAGAGCGGAAGCTCTTGCAATGAAAAGACCTATATATGGCGAATATACGGGGGCATAGTGCACGTCCCCATTGTAGAATAATCCGTCGTATTCCTTAAGATTCTTCATTCCCTGCCGTCTTGTCAAATTTGAAAAATCACCAATCACGTCAAGATCCTTGTCGCAATATGGAATCTGTATGCTTCTCCATACTGATTTATCTGCAAAATTTCGAATTTTATCGAGGGCGTGTATGATTTTCTCACGCAGTCCGTTAAAATCAGGCATAAGCTCGTAAGCATCGCAAAGAGCCAGAAGTCCGCCCATGAGCCATCCGTAGCTGCAGGATGCCGAAACGGTTCTTTCGCTGTCGTCATCCCTTAGAATAATAAAGCCCTTTGTGGTATGGGAAAGAAGAAAGGGAAGAGAATCCTTTATTATTTCAACGTATCTTAAATCCTTAGTTGCTCTGTACATATCGGCTGATGCGGATATCATGGAGGCAGCATCGGCAGTCGATCCCTTTCTGCACAAATCGAAGAAAAAGGATGGATCCATACCGATGGGAGGCTCCTCCGGATGAACGTAAGATTCACTGCTTCTTTCGTCGGATGTCATAAAATTATATGAACGTATGGCTTTTTTAAGACATTCTTCAGCAAAAACAGGGTCTGATTCCTTGAAAAACATATATCCGCTTGCCAGAATTGACGTAACGTTCCATTGTGATGACGAGGGCGCAGGGGACTTGTAAAATACTCTTGCATCCCAACCGAGGGGCGCATTTAAGGTGTTGTACATAGCACCGTTTTCCTGAATTACCTTTAAGTAATACCGAAGAGCCCAGCGGCATTCATCTTTTAAAAGTATCTGTCCCCATTCGCTTTTATCTTTTAAGGCGAAACGAAGCAACGAAAGAACGCCTATGGACACTCCCCCAGGGGATTTTCTCAAATCGCAGGATTGATGGTATCCGCCGCTTAAATCGACACGTTCTCCGGTTTCCTTAATGATTCCGTCGTCGAGGTGGCAGCTGCCGTTCCAGCCCAAGGGATGGCCGCAGCGCTGATATTTGAAATATTCAAGCATTATGCGCTGACAGATATCGTATGCCCCGTCGTAAATAACGAACTGGCGACTGCGGTATCCGCCCGCTTCAATATAGTAGTCTCCCTCCCGTGTAACAGAGGAAAAATCGCCAAGGTAATACGTCGTATTATCCTCGTATACGGGTGACATCGTCCCCTCGTATACGGTTATCTCTTTAACGTCGTCGGTGATTATAATGCGGAAGCTCAGATCCTCCGTTTTGTTATCTGTGAGGATGAATCTTTTTTTACTGCTTCTTAAAAATCCTCTGTGATTTACCCTTATGGCATTCTGAATGCTTGAATTGAAAATTGTCATAATATCGGATAACCTGCTTTTTCGTGAGCTTCAAAAAGCTCATCGCAAAGGGCTACTATTTCGTCTGTGGAAAGCTCGGCACCGGTATGGGGATCCATCATAGCCGCCTGATATATCTTCTTTTTATCCATTGTATGAGCTGCTTCAATGGTAAGCATCTGGGCGTAGATATTTGAAGAGTTCATAGCCGCAAGCTGTAAGGGAAGCTCACCTACGTAGGTCGGATGGATACCCTCTCCGTCAACAAGGCAGGGGACCTCAACACAGGCATCGTAAGGAAGATTTGTAATCACTCCGCGGTTGAGAACGTTTCCTCCTATCTTATATGGCTTATTTGTATAAATAGCCTCCATAATGTGGGATGCGTATTCCCTTGAGCGGGTATGCTCGATTTTTCCGCCGGACATAAGCTCCTCATACTGCTTCTGCCAGCCTGCTATCTGATTTATACAACGGCGGGGATATTCATCAAGGGGAATATTGAACTTTTCAATAAGGTCGGCTCTGCCCGGCTTTATGTAGAAAGGATTATATTCCGCATTATGCTCGCTTGATTCCGTGCAGTAGTATCCAAGCTTATCTATATAGTCGTATCTTACCATATCTCCGTGCTTTTCATCCGCATTCTTTTTCTTCGCTCTTTCCTTGATTTCGGGGTAAAGGTCGTTTCCGTCCTTATCCGTAATTTCGAGAAGCCATGCCATGTGGTTGATACCCGCTATCTTTTCAAGTCTGCCATCGAGCTTGTCGCTCATGCCGAGTCCGTTAAGAAGATCGCTTGTGCAGGTCTGAACGCTGTGGCAAAGACCGACCGTCTTTACTTTGGTGTAGCGAAGCATATATCCGGTAAGCATAGCCATGGGGTTGGTGTAGTTGAGCAACCATGCGTCGGGACACACCTCCTCAATATCCTTTGCAAAATCCTTAAGCACACGGATAGTACGCAAAGCACGGAAAATACCGCCTATGCCGAGTGTGTCGCCGATAGTCTGGCGTAAGCCGTATTTTTTCGGAATTTCAAAATCTATAATGGTGCAAGGGTCATAAAGTCCGACCTGTATGGCGTTTACTACGAAATTTGCGTTTCTCAATGCATCCTTGCGCTGTTCTACACCGAGGAATTTTTTGACGGTTGCGCGTCCCTCGTTAATGGACTCATTCATTTTTGTGATGAGGAGGAAAGATTCGTTAAGTCTTTGCTCATCAATGTCGTAAAGTGCAATCTCCACGTCGTGAAATGCATCGCAGAGCATAGTGTCGCCAAGAACGTTTTTTGAAAATACAGTGCTTCCCGCACCCATAAATGTTACCTTCATATTAATTCTCCTTTTATTATGATTTACAGTGTATCAGCATTCTTCTTTTATAAACTGTATAACTCCTGCGCTCCATCCGTGGCACAGGCTGTGTCTGAAGCCCTTGTAGCAATAGGCTCCGAAATCTCCGTGAATATCCTTTTCGTCTCCGACGGGCAGCTCGTCTATTCGGCAGGAGCCCTTTGCCCAATCAATATCGAAATCCTCGAAGAACGAGGTTGCGCCCTTGTCAAGCATTGCTCCGTAGTATTCCTTCATCATTTCTATCGCCTTTTCCTTATCGAAGGATGCAACGGCCTTTAAGATATAGTAGCTCATAAAGGTGGACATACCGTGAGCTCCGCCCCGTACAAGAAGCTCCTTATCCTTTTCATCAAGTCCTACGGCAAGGTATTTAAGTCCGGCCGCCTGTTTGCTTTTTTTAATGTCTATTTTCTTAAGGAGCAAACGTGAAAGAGTGTCTTGAGCGGTCTTTATATCTTTTCCGAAAAGGCAAAGAAGATTTATCGCCTTTTGCATAGCGATTATGTTGATGGCCCGTACTCCGTTTTCCTCGTCGGGCTGGTTGCTTGAGGGCCAATCCACGAAGTAGAAGGGATAGTCAAGAGCTCCGTCCTCCTTAACGCATTTTGAAATTTGCGTTATAAGTCCCTTGAGATAGGGAAGCTGCTTGCTTACGTAGGCACGTGCGCCGGTTTTTTCATAGTAGTCCGCAAGAATGATTATCCACCACATGGAGTACATAGGGATATTGTTCATCCAATTCGGCAACGGAGTTTGCTCCCTTATAAAATCAAGAGAGCGCTCGATAACAGCGCATTTGCCGTACAATGCGGTCAGCGCAAGCATTTCGGGGTGGCTGTCCCCGATCCATACGAGTCTGTCCCGCTTTACTCCGTCCCAAAGGTAGTCCTGTCCTGCGCAAAGGTCAACGGTACGCTTTGCCGTGTAGAAAATTTCCTTTACGGCGGGGTCATTACCCTCATATCGGTAAATAAGCTTCTTTTTCAGAATGTGATTAACCGCTATAACGGATTTCAAAACGGCATCTCCGTAAAAGTCTATTCGCACAAAACGAAAGCCCGTATTACCGAAGGTCATATCGGAGTAATCCTGAAGCTCGGCGTAAAAATCTCTGGTTGCATGGTCGTTTGTGGCATTTTTATCACCGCCCGTATGGGAACAGCATTCGGTAAGGCTTTCGCCGAATCGGATTCTAACCTTAACGCCTTGACCGAAGAACGTAAGTATTCTTACTCCGCCGTTCATTTCCTTGCCGTAATCGAGAATTACGTAATCACCGCTTTTAAAGGCTGATGTTTCTCTTTCTGCAAGACCTATCTGCATAGGCTGCTTTTTCAAAAGACCGTCGGGATCCGCGGCAGCCGAGCAGCTCTTTATAAGCTTTGGAAAAATATATTCTGTCATTTCTTCTCCTTTCGTCAGCGGACCTCGATTACGCTGTGAATATCCACTCTGTCAATGGAAAGGGAAGCGATTCCGTTTATGTATTCATAGGCAAGAGCCTTACCCTGTGGCTGTAAAATGAGGCTTTCCGGCTGAGAGGGAAGCTTTAAGGAAAGCTTTATATCAAGAACGGGAGGGATGCAGTCGTCGGTTGCGCAAGCCGAATTTGCGTGGCTTCCGTTTGCGTTTACAAGCTGGATCATGAGCTTACCGTCTACGTTAAGAACAACGGTTTCCAGTCTGCCGACAGAGCTATCTACGGTTACGATGGGGGTGTAGAGCTTGCTTACTGCATTTTTCATAAGTTTTCTTTGTAAATATTGCTCCGAGCTTAAATACTGCATACCAATATCGAAGCCTATGGCAGTTACGCTTCCTTTTCCGTATGGAGCGGTTGCGGAAACTGTGAATTTATCTTTTGAATGACGTTCAAAGGCGTATGCATTCGGTGCGCCGTCGCAAATAATTTCACAGGGTGAGTAGAGGGCTCCGTATTCCTTTTCATCCATTTTGAAAAGATATGGATAAAGCTCGCTTGACGCTCTTTTACCGTGACCGTTTTCCGTTTCCTCGATCTGCTCGTTTACGTATTCCTGCTTATCTTTAACGGAAAAAGGCGCATTTTCATAATCTGCAAAAAGACTGCATGTTTTTTTACCCACAAGCACAAGCTTGCCGCCGTTTTTCGCATAATCGTAAAGTGCTTTTACGGTTTTTTCCTCAAGCCCGCAAAACAGCTCGGGTACAACTATCATTTCGTATTCGTTTATATATTTTTCGAGGGTATGCTCACATACTATTTCAAGGGATTGACCGATGTCACAGAGAAGAGCCGTAAGTCCCATTACCCTCTCATATCCTGTTCGGGAGTAAAGGTTACCCGCCTCAATATTTCTGTCATATGTAGACAAAAGGAGTGCTGCCTGATGCACAGGCTTTCCGCGGAAGCAGAAATCCTTTCTTTCTCTTATAAATTCAGCCACTCCCTCGAGATTTTCAAGCTCTGTCATATTGGGAGAGCCGTCTCTGTTTTGGGTAATATAATTCTGGAAAGCGCCACCCATCGAGATAACTGAGGAGGCCTCCTGCATTATCTGTACGGGATGCTTCGGTGCGTAGCCCTTTTTGCCGTTCAGTGAAATACGGAAGTTCCAGGACATAAGGTCCCAGGGCATTTCCTGCTGGGCAAGGGCTCTTGCAGCGTATCTTGCCGAGTTGAAGCCGTTCGAGGGGTTCAAGTCACCGGAAAGGAAATCCACGTTTGCAGACACCTTCTCGGGCATATGGTCACTGAACGCCCAGTTGGAGGCAATCTGAAAATCGGGATGCTTGGCGTGTACGGTATCAACGTAATTACGCACGTAGCGTCTGAAAAGCTCTCTGTGATATTCCCTGTATTCCTGATAATATGGGTCCCTTGGCGATTTTGGTACGGCGCCCTTTAAATCTATTCCCGTTTCCTTTTCGAATTTTGCAATGGATTCGGGACGAAAATCGGCACACGCCATCCAACAGTCACCGTCTACCCACACTCCGTCAACCTTATATACCTCTGCAAGCTCTAAAAGCTGGGGAATCAATATATCGTCCGAGTAGTTACCGTTTAATCTGGTTGAGCCCTTTACTCGCTCTCCGTCAGCACGGATAATTTCTTCGTTTGGATGCTCCTCGCAGTATTTAACGTCATAAACTCCCGAATAGTGCATATAGAGAGCGACGCCCTCTTCCTTTGTAACCTTTCTCCAAAGAGCAAGGGTGTCCTTTGCAAATTCAGGCATTGCGTTACCGATTTTTGTAGGGTATGATGCCCAACCGGGATGTCCCTTACAGTCTATTTGTATAAAATCGGGCTTTAAAAGAGTACATATTTTTCGAATATCTTCCTCACGCAGGTATTTGCCCTGAGCAATCGCATATTCGGGCTTAGCGTGGTAGTCGAGATGTAT
>JAFVYY010000071.1 GCA_017508405.1 Clostridia bacterium | reverse complement strand
GAGGTATATCGCAACCGAGTGAAGCGAGGTTATATCGCATTCGCAGAGCGAATATATCGCCCAACAGAAAAAGAGAGGACGTTTCGGATTTTCCCGATTTGTTCTCTCTTTCTGTTTGTAATAAGGGGTTGGGCTTAGCCCTTACTGCATTTGTCCGGACAAATGCGATGCTCTCGCATAACGGCGTTTTTCAAATTCTCCGCTAAGAATATCACCCGTTTATCTCTCCCACTTTTATTTAAAGCTTTCAATAGGTGCCCATTGCCAGCTCGACAAGAGCCCCTGCTCTGCTATCGGTCAACGCTTCGCAAATTATAACGACGTCACCGTCTACCTTAGCGGCAACGCCCTTACTTGTGTGAGCGTTTATTCCCTCAATAACGTACTTTGCGTTTTCTCCGGCCCATAGTGCGCTTTCCGCATCCTTGAATCTGAAAACAGAAATACTTTCGGAGTTCGGAGCGCTTTCATTACGCAGCTTACAGTAAAATTCAAGCTTACCGTTTATGGGCGAAGCGTCAAGTCCCTTGGATGAAAAATAGCTGATTACGTTGTTTTCAACGCTTTGGCATCCCGCTTTTATTTTATCCTTCGAAATAACGCTTCCGATACAGGGTGACGTAAGCTGATAGTTCTCCTTGAAGATGTTTGAAATTACGCTTTCAAGAGTGAGAGCGTCATTTTCTCTTTCGGGGGAAGCTGTCGCATTGTTAAGAATATTAGTAACGCTTTTCCCCTCCTTATACAGAACGGACACAACTACATTATCCTTTCTCTTAGCAGCAACAAGGAAGCCGGAGCTGGCAAAAACCGCATCGGCATTTTCGTATATAAGCTTTGCCGTTTCCAAATTTGCAAGCTCGGTAACGAAAATCATCATATCATCCGTTGAGCCGGTCATATAAAGCTTTATCTTGCCATCGAGCTCAACGTCAATTCCCGCATTTTTGAGTCCGCGCTCGAATCGGAGCACCGTATTGGCATGGGTAATATCAAGCTCCCACTGACCGATATCCTCTCCGTCAATGTACTGTACCCAAAGAGAAATATCCATATTAACAAGATTTCTTGCGGCATCGTAGCCTGTAAGGATGCCGGAGCCCTCGCCCTCTTCTTTTTGGTATTTATCCCTGTCGGAGCTGCTGCATCCTACGAAAAATACTGAAGTTACAAGAATAAGAGCTACAAGACACAGAGTAAAAAGCTTCTTATAAAACATATATTTTCTCCCTTATTTGAACAAGTAAAATAAAAATTTCCAGCCTGTATAACCCTTATATTCCTTCATTCCTTCAATTTCCGCATACTGGCCTATCTTTTCAAGAAGGAGCTTTGCAGAGGGCTTTTTCCAGTTTCCGCGAAGGGTTGTAAAAATAAAGGGAGCGCCGTCAACCACGCACTGAAGCCACAAATGACCGCTTCCTATACCGAACTCAGCACTCTTAAAGGATGAAAAGGGTATTTCAGCCTTTGCCTTAAGCCTTGTGTTCTCGCAGATAATTGAAGTGTCCGTAATCTCGGTAAAGTAACTTGTAAATGCGGTTTTGGTAGGAAGGATTCCTCCGCCCTCGCCGAGAACCAAGTCAAATGCCTTGTTTATATCAATTCCTTTTTCTTCGCAAATTTTTTTCAGTGACATAGTATTATCTCCTTAAACATTATTCATTAATTTTAATTATACCATTTTGTAGTATCTTTGTCAAGAATAATTGATTTTGTATATAATTCTACGAAAATTTGCTATACGTTAGCATTTTTTAATAACAAAAGCTGAGGGATGCTCAGCTTTTGTAAAATTATTTATGCTCTTATTTCGATGTTAATTACCTTAGACAATTTCTTAGTTGTGCTCTTTGCAACCTGCTCGATCTCCGCACCCGTAAGGGTCTTTTCGTTAGAGCCTATTACAAGACGGATAGTAACGGATTTCTTGCCTGCGGGTATCTGCTTACCCTTATATTCATCAACGAATTTTACGTCCTTAAGGAGCGAATCGTCGGACTTCTTTGCCATAATGGCGTTATAAATATCAGCCCACTTTGTTTCACAGTCAACAAGGAATGAAAGGTCATATTCGTTCATAGGGAATTCGGGAAGACGGGCATAGCGGTTTGTTCTTGATTTGAGAGGAACAAGAGCGTCCATATCAAGCTCTACGAGAACT
Source organism: Clostridia bacterium (assembly GCA_017508405.1). GTDB lineage: Bacteria > Bacillota > Clostridia > Oscillospirales > CAG-272 > RGIG2000. Next base: position 3,569 of record JAFVYY010000071.1, on the reverse strand, counting down.
GCGGAAAGCACCTTAATTCCACACGCCATGGCGGATTTTCTTGAAAGCAACGCAAGGTCGCCAATCTTCTTACCATCGAGGCAGATGTTGAGCCAAACGGTTTCGTCCGCCCAATAGGGCTTCTCTGCCTTTTCAAAGGTAAAGGCTTCCATATGCGTATATCTGGGCATCATACCGATAACACCCTTGGCACGGCGGAAGAGCTCGCCTATATTTTCGCTCTTACCAACAAAGGCACAGCCGAGATGCTTTCTCTGATAAGGAAGCTTTTCGTTGGGGTAGCCCTCCGTATAATCGGAGTCAAGGAAGATCTGCGCCTCCTCAAAGATATCGAACTCATCGAAGTTACGCTCGTTCTTAACGATTGCCTTACAGATGTTGGGAAGAAGTGAGCATTTTACGTAGCTTTCATTGGGTGAGGGGGGAGTTGCAAGAGCAAGGATGCCGTCCAACGAGGGCATAATAGCATGTACAAACTCATCCGTCATCCAGGGATAAGTAAATATCTCCTGCATATTGCAACGGAACGCAAGATACTCCTTTATCTTACGGACAAGATCAACCTCTAACTGATTGATAGCGCCGTCAAAGGTCGTTGTAATGGATGTTGGCTGGAAGTTCTCGTAGCCGTACATACGTGCAACCTCCTCCATAATATCCGCCTTTATGGATACGTCGCCTGTGGAACGCCACGTGGGAACTACAATATGCATCTTATCGTCGGTAAACGTAACCTCATAGCCCATTGTTCCAAGCTTATTTGCAACCACGTCCTGAGGGATTCTCATTCCGAGACGGCGGTCAAGCCATTCAAGCTCTACGTCGATCTCCTTCTTCTCAAGCTTCTTTACGTAGAGGTCCTTGTATGCCGTAACCTTCATTTCGGGATAGAGCTCGGCAAAAAGCTCCATAGCCATGGAAACTGCCTGATCGCAACGCTCGGGGTCAATTGCCTTTTCGTATCTTGATGATGCCTCTGTTCTGTTATCGTAGCGAAGCGCTGTTCTTCTGATACCGCGGGATTCGAAGTTGGCGCACTCAAAGATCACGCTTTCCGTTTCGGGAAGAACGGAATCCTTACCGCCGCCCATAACTCCTGCAAGTCCAACTGCTCCCTCTCCGTCGGCGATTACGAGATCGTCTGTGGAAAGCTCAAGAACCTTATCGTTAAGGAGCTGAAGAGCTTCACCCTCGTTTGCACGTCTTACCTCGATATGATCGATGATGTGGTTGGAATCGTAAACGTGGGTGGGCTGACCTGTTGCAAGCATTACGTAGTTTGTAATATCAACAAGAGCGTTGATGGGACGCATACCTACACGCCAGATTCTTGTCTGCATTTTGAAGGGTGAGGGCTTAACGGAAAGTCCCTCTACCTTAGCGCCGATAAAACGTGGACATCTGTCCGCATCCGCAATTCTTACGTCATACTCGGTGTCAACCGTGGGAACGTAGGTATCGAATTTTTTCAAGGGGAGATTGTAAAGAGCCGCAAGCTCTCTTGCAATACCGTAGTGACCCCAGAGGTCAGGACGGTTGGTCATTGACTTGTTATCTATTTCAAGAATGATATCGTCAAGGTCAAGAGCTGTTGCCAAGGGAGTACCCGCTTCAGCACCAAACTCTGTAATATCCATAATCTCGTGATCGTCCTTCAAGGGGAAGAGGTCCTCAAGTCCTACCTCGGTGGATGCGCAGATCATACCGAAGCTTGCAACACCGCGAAGCTTTGTATTCTTTATCTCAACGGGCTCACCCTCACCGTGCCAGCGTACCATTGCGCCGGGGCATGCAACCACTACCTTCATTCCAACCTCGAGATTGGAGCCGCCGCATACGATATCCTTGATATCACCGTTTCCGATGTCTACCTTACAAACACGGAGCTTGTCCGCATTGGGATGGGGCAATACCTCCTTGATCTCACCAACGATGATCTTTTCAAAGCGCTCGGCAAGGCTCTCTGCTCCCTCAACCTCAACCGTTGACATGGTAAGGTCGTAGGAAAGAGTCTTAAGATCCATATCGTCGGGAATATTTACAAAATCCTTAATCCAATTAAGTGATAATTTCATTTTCTTTTCCTCCTCTGTCTGCTTCTCTATTATTTAAACTGCTTCAAGAAGCGAAGGTCCGTGCTATGGAAAAGACGTACGTCGTCAACACCGTAGCGCATCATTACAAGTCTGTCAAGACCGATATTTACGTAGAAGCCTGTGTACTCGTCGGGGTCAAGACCTGCGGAGCGAAGTACGTTGGGGTGAGGTGTGCCGCCGGGCATTATCTCTATCCAGCCTACGTGCTTACAAACGCTGCAGCCCTTACCGCCGCATACAAGACATCCCATATCGATTTCAAAGCCGGGCTCAACAAAGGGGAAGAAGCCTGCTCTCATACGTACGGGAACGTCCTGACCGAATACCTTTGAAAGAATGCTCTTTATCATAACCTTACCTGCGGTGTAGGTAAAGTCCTTATCAACGATAAGCGCCTCATACTGGAAGAACGCTCTTTCATGACGGGCGTCAGTAGTTTCGTTTCTGTATACTCTGCCGGGATATACGAATCTGTAAGGGGGCTTGTGTGTCTGCATATAGCGTACACTGTCGCCTGTCAAATGGGGACGAAGACAGAGCTTCTTATTAGCTTCGCCCGAGTCGTGACCTGCAAGCCAATATGTGTCCATACTCTCTCTTGCGGGATGGTTGGGGGGAAAGTTAAGATTATCAAAAGCATAGTACTCACTTGTGATTTCGGGTCCCGAGAATACCTCGAAGCCCATAGAACGGAATGCATCGTTCAAATCGTAGCACATCTGTGTAATGGGGTGAAGACCGCCGATTTTAGGCTCAAAGCCGGGGATGGTGCAGTCAAAGTCGGATGAAATTTCCGATGCCTTAAGCTTGATCTCCTCACGTCTGCCCTCAATCTGCTCTGTAAGTAAGGTCTTTACGTTGTTTACCGCCTTACCCATTTCGGGACGGAGTGAAACGTCCAGCTTGGGAATTTCCTTAAGAAGCTCGGTAACGCTACCCTGCTTACCGAGTAATGCGCCCTTTATCTCCTGTAATTCGCCCTCTGTCTTGGCGTTCTTAATTTTCTCTGCTCCTTCACGGAGGAGAGCTTCTAATTTTTCTTTCATTTATAAGACTCCTTTTAGAATAATTTACAATAATAGTAAGAATATTGGTTACATCGACATACTCATCCACCAAGCAAGCTTGGTCCCCCTTCCCTTACTTAGGGAAGGCAAAGTGAAATCGATATTTTCCATTTTGCAAGAATAATATTAAAGATATTTTATCTCCGCTGTTTTCAAGGAAGAGTGCTTGACCGGCCTTCCCTAAGCAAGGGAAGGTGGCACGCTTCTGCGTGACGGATGAGTATGCTCTAAAGTTATTGCTTCTTTCTTGCAAGCTCATCGTATTCAATTCCTATCACCTTTAATATCTCATCGGTAACCGATAAAAAATTACTTTACTTAAGGAAGGCAGAGTAAAATCTATATTTTTCTGCTTTTGCTAAAGTATAATCAAAGATATTTTATCTCCGCTGTTTTCAAGGAAGAG
>JAFVYY010000070.1 GCA_017508405.1 Clostridia bacterium | reverse complement strand
GTTTCTTTTATTTAATCATAATGATACAATTTTGCATTTTGCATTTTGCATTTGTTACGCAAGGCGGCGCATATCGACATTGAAACTTTGCGACTACGTCACAAAGTTTCAATCTTTATAACCGTATCAATATCGTCAAAGGTGTTAAACGGGGGGACGTGGATGAAAAGAAGGTCATTTCCCTCGTAGGAATCCCTGTTCCAGGGGTCAGCCGTGCTTATAAGACTGCCGTCGTCAAGCCTTGTTACCGCCTTAACCTTGTATTTAAAGTTTTCAACCACAAGTGTGTCGGTATTACAATCCATAATATGGAGATAGAAGGTTTTACCCTTTCTTGTGATGCGTCCCCATTCCGGCTTATCGAGTCCGCTTATGGTACATCCGTAAACGCTTTCTCCGTTCTTGTCCATCCATTTGCCAACGTCGGAAAGAATCTTAACGCTCTTTTCGGGAATTACGCCTCGGGCGTCGGGTCCCACGTTTAAAATAAGGTTACCGCCCTTACTTGCACACTCCACAAGCATATGGATAACGTTCTTTGCGCTCTTATAGTTTGTATCCTTAGAGCTGTAGCCCCAGTTATCGTTAAGGGTCATACAGGTTTCCCAAGGGATTGAGTTGCCCTCGTAATCGCAAACGCCTCTTGCGGGTATCATTTGCTCGGGAGAGCCAAAGTCACCTGCATAGTAAACAGGCTCCTTGACCTTTATATCTCCGCCTATACGGTCGTCGATTATAAGATCGGGATTTATTTCCCTTGCCATTTTAACAAGCTTAGTAGCTTCCCACTTTTCGCCTGTCATTTCGTTGTAATGAAAATCAAACCAAAGAATATCTATTTTATCGTAATTAGTAAGAAGCTCCTTGACTTGTCCGTGCATATATTCAATATAGCGTTCAAAATGCTCACCCTGATGCTTATACGCTTCATTACCTCTCATAGGATGGTGGGGGTCGTCGTATGCGGGGTAGTCGGGGTGATGCCAGTCAAGAAGAGAATAGTAAAGACCGACCATAATGCCCTCTGCCCGAAATGCTTCAACGTATTCCTTAACTAAATCCTTGCCGATGGGAGTATTTGTTGATTTATAATCCGTAAGGGCGCTATCGAAAAGACAGAAACCGTCGTGATGCTTTGCAGTAAGAACGGCATATTTCATTCCCGCAGCCTTGGCAAGCTTAGCCCACTTGCGAGGATCATAATCAGTGGGATTGAAAATATCAAAATAGAGCTGATATTCCTCGTTTGATACGCAGTCAACAGAGCGTATCCACTCGCTTCTTGTAGCTCTTGCGGGGATAGCGTAAAGTCCCCAATGTATAAACATTCCAAAGCGCTTTTCCATTAAGGGGGCAACGCGCCTTTTTCTTGCTTCGTCCATGATATACCTCGTTTATTTCGCAGGAGCGGTATCACCGGAAAGAGATGATTTCATAATATCCGTTACGTCACCTTCGTTCTTGGAAAGGAGCCAAAGCTTAACGTATGCGGCAACGGGTGAAATGTTCTTTAAGGGTATAATTCCCAGCTCCTCAAAGGATTTGGAGCTCTGATATTCGGGACCCTCGGGAATACCTACTGCGTAAACTGTAATACCCATTTCCTTAGCCTTTAAGAAAAATTCCTTAGCGCTTTCGCTTTTTGTATTTATGGTTCCGGAATGGTAGGTGTTAAGTAAAATGAATTTTGTTTTCTTACCGATTTCAGGGTAGATCATACCCGTATAGGGGAATAAAACAGCCACTCCCTCGGAGAAATCCGAAATATTGTTAACCGGAAGAGGGCAAACCTCATCCTTTGACTCAAGGTAATTTTCGTTTTTCACAAACTTATAGTCGGAATCAAAATGGCCGTAAATACAGCCGAATATACTTGATACGTCGTCGGAAAAGGATTTTGAACCGATGAGTCTTGTGGCTCTGTGCACTCTTACTACCTTACTGTTGTCGTTGCGATAGATTACGAAAGCGCCCCTTGACGATCCATCTTTAATAAGAGAAATAGCTCCGTGAAGATTTTCAAGTGCGTTAGATCTTTCGTGCTCAATGGGTCTGTTTGCGGAAACCAGACATACGGGAACAGAGCTTGCGCCGAGAAGATATCCCATCGCCGCCGCAGAGTACTGTAAGGTATCAGTGCCGTGGGTAATGACAATACCGTCATAACCGCAGTCAAGCTTACCTTCAACACAGGCGGAAAGCATTCTTATATGCTCACCCGTGTTGTTTTCGCTAAGCTCTGTGTAGGGCTCGCAAACGTCGTAATCAAAATCAATTCCGTATTTATTTCCGTATGCTTCTATGATTTTATAGGATTTTTTTGCGTCTGTGGCAATTACGTTATCCTTTTGGAGGGTACTTCCAATAGTACCACCTGTAAAAATAAACAGAATTTTCATAAAAAACCTCGGGTATTACTCTTCACTAATTAAAATATCAAAAACACAGGCGTTCTTGAATCTGTTCTTGAGAGGGCAGGTGCGGCATACAAGCTCGACCTTAACTCCGAGAAGTGTTTCAATAACTCCGTCACAGTAGCCCTTTACAAATTCACAAATGTGCCGCTTATCCTTGATATCAACGATAAAGCATTCGCTGATGGTAAGCTCACCGCGGAAATCACCTGTTTCCTCATTAACGTCAATGCTTATATCGAATTTACCCCAACCCACGTCGGAGTCAAACTGACACCACTTGCGAAGCTTTTCTTCATATAAGGAAGCTCCCGAAGCGGAAAGATCCCAATGGGAATTAAGTCTTTGTGCAAAGGAATATCCGCAGGCGTATCCCGATTGACGGAATGTGGTCTTAGCGTGCTCCTCATCGGATAAGCGAAGCACCTCGTTATAGATTCCGCCCATCATACCTATGAAGGTATCTGTACGGAAGCTTACGTTTCTTTGCTGATCCTCGGGATTGATCATTATTCCTCTGTGGGGTATGTAGTTAAATATTTTTTGTGTATTGTCGGCATCGGCAACCTTTATAGGCGCAGCTTCCTTGATCTCCGGCTTTCTGCTTTCGGGAAAATGAATTACCGATGAAAGGGCGTCGAGAAGCTTTTCAAAATGATTTCTGGGGTCGCCGGGATAAGCTATAATTCTTTGCTTCCTGCCAAGATAGTATCTGTAATCGTAATTCATTTCAAACTCTTCAATAAAGAATGGAACGAAATATTTGTTTTCCGAAACGATAATATCTACCTCGTTAAGAATATGCTCCGATTCGTTTATAGCGGATGACGCAACAAGAACAATAGCCTTGCTGTTGCAGATTGCCCTTGTAAGCTTGGAGGCATATGAGCCGCCGGGCTCAATATCTCTTGGCGCTATATAGCAACCAACACCTCGGGATTCGAAAAAGTCGACCATATCGAAAGCGATTTGTCTGTCCTTGGTAGAGTAACTGATAAAGATATGCTTTTCCATAATAAACTCCATTGTATTTATTTTGCCGATGTATATTATAATTAGTATAGCATATAAAAGTATTGTTTGTCAATATAAGCAAAAAGTAATAATATATAAAGAAACGATCCCCCAAAGAGGAGCGACCTCTTTGGGGGATGCTTTATGTTATATTATCTTACGCTATGCGCCGATTATTTGTTCTTGATAGCAGCCTGAGCAGCAGCAAGTCTTGCAATCGGAACTCTGAAGGGAGAGCAGGAAACGTAGGAAAGACCGATTCTGTGGCAGAATTCGATGGATGTGGGGTCGCCGCCATGCTCACCGCAGATACCGAGGTGCATGTTAGGACGAGCTTCACGACCTGCATCAGCAGCCATCTTCATGAGCTTACCAACACCGTTCTGGTCGATTCTTGCGAAAGGATCGTTTTCGTAGATCTTGCTTTCATAATAAGCTGTGAGGAACTTACCTGCGTCGTCACGGCTAAAGCCGAATGTCATCTGTGTAAGGTCATTTGTACCGAAGCAGAAGAACTCAGCTTCCTTAATGATTTCATCAGCTGTGAGACAAGCACGAGGAATTTCGATCATTGTACCAACTTCGTACTTAAGGTCGGAGCCTGCAGCTGCGATTTCCTTATCAGCTGTAGCAACTACGATCTTCTTAACGAATGCAAGCTCCTTAACCTCGCCAACGAGAGGAATCATGATTTCGGGAACGATGTTCCAATCGGGATGAGCCTTCTGAACGTTGATAGCAGCGCGGATAACAGCAGCAGTCTGCATCTTTGCAATTTCAGGATATGTTACAGTAAGACGGCATCCACGGTGACCCATCATGGGGTTGAACTCATGGAGAGATGCGATAATGTTCTTGATGTCCTCAACTGTCTTGCCCTGTGTCTGAGCGAGAAGAGCGATATCTTCTTCAGTTGTGGGAACGAACTCATGGAGCGGAGGATCGAGGAAACGGATTGTAACAGGGTTGCCTTCAAGAGCCTCATAAAGCTTCTCAAAGTCGCTCTGCTGCATGGGAAGGATCTTGTCGAGAGCAGCTTCTCTTTCTTCAACTGTGTCTGCGCAGATCATTTCACGGAATGCGGAAATTCTGTCAGGATCGAAGAACATATGCTCTGTACGTCAGAGACCGATACCTTCAGCGCCGAATGCTCTAGCCTGGAGAGCGTCCTTAGGTGTATCAGCGTTTGTTCTGATCTTAAGTGTTCTGTATTCGTCAGCCCAAGCCATGATTGTACCGAACTCACCACCGATAGTAGCGGGAACAGTAGGAACAGCTTCGCCGTAGATATTACCTGTAGAACCGTCAAGGGAGATGTAGTCGCCTTCAACGTATGTCTTACCTGCAAGTGTGAACTTCTTGTTTTCTTCGTCCATCTTGATATCGCCACAGCCGGATACACAGCAAGTACCCATACCACGAGCAACAACGGCTGCGTGAGATGTCATACCGCCACGAACTGTAAGGATACCCTGAGCGTAGTGCATACCCTCGATATCTTCGGGAGAGGTTTCAAGTCTAACAAGAATAACCTTTTCACCCTTCTTACCCTGCTCAACAGCGTCCTCAGCTGTGAATACGATCTTACCGCAAGCAGCTCCGGGAGATGCGGGAAGAGCAGTACCTACAACCTTAGCAGCCTTAAGAGCCTTAGCGTCGAACTGGGGATGGAGAAGTGCGTCAAGCTGCTTAGGATCGATCATTGTAAGAGCTGTTTCCTTAGAAATCATGCCCTCGTTAACGAGATCAACAGCTATCTTAAGAGCAGCCTTAGCTGTTCTCTTACCGTTTCTTGTCTGGAGCATATAGAGCTTACCGTGTTCAACAGTAAATTCCATATCCTGCATATCTCTGTAGTGGTTTTCGAGAATACCGCAAACCTCTGTAAACTGCTTGAATGCCTCAGGGAACTTTTCTTCCATCTGAGCGATAGGCATAGG
>JAFVYY010000069.1 GCA_017508405.1 Clostridia bacterium | reverse complement strand
TGAGAGTGCAAAGCTCCTCAAACATACCGAAGAAGCTGCCAAAAAGCATAAATATGAGAACGCAAATGCAAACCACGGGGCCGCCCTTATTGGCAAGCTTACGGATAAGTCTGCCTATGAATACCTTTATTCCGTCGGTTTTCTCAAGGATGTTGAATACTCCGCTCATGATAAGCAGAAATACGCTTATCATTATAATGGTAAGAGCGTCCTCGGATGCATATACGCGAAACGGCGCGGTAATAACACGCCATACGGCAATACCCTCTATCTCACCCTTGACATAGCTGCCCTCAATGATGCTTCCGTCTTCATTATACTGAAAGCTGCCCTGAGGAATAAAGTATGAAAGAGCGCCGCTCAATATGATTATAGCGGTGAGCAGACACACGACAATGATAAACGAGCGCACTCCTATGTTCGAAAAGGATTTTTCCTTAACCGTCTTATTTTCGGACATCAAAGCACCTCTCTTTCCTCGGATTTTGCAAGCTGCGGTTCCTTTAAAAGTCCGCTGACAATGTACCAGTCAACACAGCTTCTTCTATCCTCGGGCACAAAATAGTAGATATCCTTGCCCTCGTATATCTCAAAGTCCTCGCCTGCGCCAAAGAGCAAGCGATAAATACAATCTATGGGGAAATGCTTTGTAATCTCTTCTCCGTCACGAGTGCCGACGTAGGTAAGTCCCTCTCTGTTAAGAGTACATACACCGGTACCTGCCGAATAAAGAAGGGTCTTTCCGTCCTTGGAATTGCATTTCAGCTCAACCCTTGAGGAAATGGCAAATTCCGGATTACCGTAAATTTCTTGACGGATGGTATCTACTTGCCACTCATACCACTTTGCAAAGTTTGAAAAATACGGATTTTCAAGGAAATTATATCTGTCATCAAGGGTAAATCTTGTTCCGCATTTTTCACAGTAAACGTCCATTCCGTCCGTTGCAACAGAATATCTTTCCTTACAGTGGGGGCAAAGGGTAAGAATGTTTTCAAGTCCCTTTGCAAGAGTCTTTGACTTATAATGAATCTCCGGATGGGTCTTTATCCATTCGAATTCGTCGTAATAAAGAGCCTTTTCCGTTCTCTCCTTGATCTCCGCAGGGGACATAACGGACAGCTCCTCGGGGGTAAACAGTATATCGAGCTCCGCTTCCACAAAGGAGCCCTTTCTCATCTTATCTCCCCATTTCGGTCTTGCAAAATAATCTCCGCTTAATTTTATGTAATATACGGAAACTCCCGCCTTTTTAAGAAAAGCGTAGGTCCCCTCCTGAATGTCCTCAAATTTTCCGACGGTGGAAAGCCGAGCCTCCGGCATCATTGCAAGAGCGCCTCCTCTTTTCAGTACCTGAAGACAATTCTTTGCGCTTTCAAGATCCGAGCAGAACATACTCTTGGGGAAGCAGCCGAAGCTGCGTAAAAAGTTTCTGAAAAGATGCTTGTAAAAATACAGTCTTGCAACGACAAAATTCGGAGCGTGCTTACGGATTATGGTGCCTGCGTAAGCAAAGTCTATGAACGAGCCGTGATTAACAAGGGTTATAGATGGCTTCACAAGCTCCTTTTTGACAGTATACTTGACCTTTATCTTACCGTGCATAAGAACTCTGCTGGCATAATAAGGAACAAGAAGATTGTTTTTACTGTATTTTTTTACGGTAAATCTACCGGACTGCTTATCTCTGTAATTGTCGATAAGGTCGTTAAGCCAGTCGATGATAGCTTTCTTTTTGATAAGAAAAACGACGAGAATGAGCATAAGCCCCGCAAATATGCTTACCGAAAGGATCCAGCTCTGAGCGAGAGCGGCATGGCCGAGTACAACGCCTATTGCCACCGAGGGAGCAGAGGCTAAAAACGTAACCAACGTATATTTCGGGAATTTCATTCTCATGGTTGCGGCAAGAAAGCAGATCATTCCATAGGGGATGGCGGGCAGAAGATACAAAATTATTATAATAACGGTAACAATATGGGAGCTGCTCATTTTATTTACGTTCAAGTGCAGCTCTCTGTCAAAATACTTATTCAGCTTATCTCCGAAAAGCTTGTAAAGCAGATATATTACCGTATTGCCGAGGAATACGCCAACCATACAGCAGGCAAGCCCGTGCCAGAAGCCGTAAGTCAATCCTGCAAGGACCTGAACAGGCTCAGAGGGTAAAAACGTAAGGACTATCTGCAGCATCGAAAGAATGGAAATAGTGATGTTTCCTCTTATACCGAGATTTCCGAGAATATCCTGTATCTGCTCATTGGTAAGATCGTCGTTATTGAATACGTATTTCAGTATAGCTATATTCTCATCGGTAAGCAGAAACCAACCGAGCAAGGCAACTATGCCAAGAAATGCAACCGAAAGTATTGCCTTTATCTTTAATCCCTTTTTTGTATTTTCCTTCATTTATGTCACTCCGCATATTCTTAAAATGTGTGGAAATATCTTAAAAAACAAGAGTAATTAAACCCACTAAATTTATTTTACATTATATAATCGTAAATTACAAGATTTTTATTCGATTTTTTGACTGCTTCCCATATTTTTCGCATTCATTTGCCCACTGCGGCGTTAACGTTATCAATATAGCACATTCGTTGTAATTAAACTTGAAATATTTAACGCTATGTGATATACTGTTTTTGTAGACTATTTGAATGCTGTTTACGGTGATACTGTTCACCTGTAAGAAAGGAGATTTATGGAAAACATTAACCCTAAGTACGAGTCCCTGTTTACCCCTTGGAAAATAGGAAACGTTGAGATCAAAAACCGTATAGTTCTCTGCCCTACGGGAGGTACGTCCCTGTTCGGCTGGTTTGAGCTTACAGGCTGTCACTTTGATAAGGAGGCGGCAAAGCACTTTCTTGAAAGAGCAAAAAACAACGTAGGTCTTATCATCCCCGGTATCGCCCCCGTGCGTGATACTTTCTGGGGTAAATGGTTATGGCAGAATAAAAAGATGTTCGAGGACCTTAAGGAGTATATGGAGGAGATCCATAAGACGGGAGCTAAGCTTTTTATACAGCTTACTGCAGGTATGGGCCGCTCCTGGGCAATTACAGAGCTTATCGCTCCTTTACATAAAAACAAATTCACCCGCGCTTTGATAAAGCCCATTATCGATACGAGCCACGAGCTTGCATCCCCCTCTCCTCAAAAATCCCGTTGGGCGCACGATATTGAATGTCCCGAAATGACGGTAAAGCAGATCCACGAGATAATTGAGGCGTTTGCAAAAACAGCAAAGCTTTGCAAGGAAGCCGGCGTTGACGGTGTAGAGGTTCACGCCGTACACGAGGGATATCTTCTCGACCAGTTTGCAATAGAGTTCTTCAACAAGCGTACCGACGATTACGGCGGAAGCTTTGAGAACCGCTACCGCTTCGCCGCTGAAATAGTTAAGGCTATCAAGAATGAGTGCGGAAGCGATTACCCCGTTTCTCTCCGCTACTCCGTAGAATCAAAGCTCAAGGACTTCTGCTACGGCGCTATGCCCGGTGAAGAATACACCGAGGTAGGACGTAATATGGAGGAATCCGAAAAGGCGGCAAAATATCTTCAGGATGCGGGCTACGATATGCTTAACGCCGATAACGGTACCTATGACTCCTGGTATTGGGCTCATCCCCCGATGTATATGCCCGAGAACTGCAACCTTGATGACGTTGCTCACATAAAGAAATTCGTTGATATCCCCGTTGTATGCGCAGGAAGAATGGATGCAGAGGTAGGCGCAAAGGCTATTGCCGACGGCAGAATTGACGGTGTGGGTATTGCCAGACAGTTCCTTGTTGATTCCGAATGGGTTACAAAGCTGGTTGAGGACAGGCTCGAGGATATTAAGCCCTGTATCTGCTGTCACAGCGGATGCTTCAACTTCTCATCCTCAAAGGGTCACGCAAATACGCAGTCTCTTTCCGACACTATGGGACTTTCTCGCTGCGCTCTCAATCCCGTTACAATGCAGTCAAAGAAATACTATATCGAGCCCGCCAAGAAGCAGAAAAGCATTGCGATTATCGGCGGCGGTATAGGCGGTATGGAGGCAGCCCTTGTATGCGCTAAGCGTGGACATAAGGTAACTCTTTACGAAAAGAGCGATAAGCTTGGCGGCGTGTTCATCGCAGCATCCGCTCCCTCCTTCAAGGAAAAGGACAGAGCCCTTATTGCATGGTATATCCGTGAGCTGTCAAAGTACCCTGCTATTGACGTAAAAATGAACACGGAAATCAAGGACGTAAAATCCCTTGATGCCGACGAAATAATCGTAGCGACAGGCGCCGTTGCGAAGAGGATCCCCGTAAAGGGCGCAGATACAGCCATCGAGGCTATTGACTACTTGCTCGAAAACAAGACCGTGGGAGAAACAGTTGCGGTCATCGGCGGAGGTCTTACAGGCTGCGAGATCGCATACGATCTTTATCTTAAGGGTAAGAAGCCCATTATTGTGGAAATGCAGGACGACCTTATAACCACTCCCGGTATCTGTCTTGCAAACACAAGCTATCTCCGTGATTTCTTCAAGACAAACAACGTTCCCGTATATCTTGAAACCTCACTTTCTGAAATCGGCGAGGGCAGCATAACGTTAAAGGATAAGGACGGTAAGGTATTTACCGTTGATACGGATTCCGTAATTCTCTCCATCGGCTATAATCCCTCTCCCCTTGTGCAAAAAGGCAGACACGTGCACGTTATCGGTGACGCTTCCTCGGTTGGAAACCTCAGAACCGTTATCTGGGGCGCATGGGACGTTTGTATGAAGCTTTGATTCAAAGCCTTGTGAATGCAGAATTAAAATACGCAAAAACAGTAATACGGTGTGATTTTTTAAGTCGCACCGTATAGAAAATAAATAATCAAGCGGTCTGCCCCGTTGCAGAAACGCGAAGGAGAAAAAATGTTTTTAACAGAAGAGCAAAAAGCCATACTTAACGGTGAAAAGGGTGAGACCCTTGCCAAGGTTATGGAATCTGTTGTCCGCTACGGCGAGCTTTTCGGTGCGGATAAGCTGGTTCCCATTACAAGTAAATACAACCATCTCGTTACTTCCTTTGGTCTTAAGATGATAGGCCCCATCTACGACCTTATGAACAAGCTTATTGAAGCGGGCGCGGTTTCAGGTCAGAAATTCTCCTGCGACCCCCGTCCCGTTGACAAAAACGTTCCCGCAAATTTCTTGCAGAAGCTTGTTTTTAATAAATTTATGTACTCAAAGCAGGATTTCTACGAGGAGCAGCTGAACACCCTTGGTCTTATGGAAAAGGACGCCTTCACCTGCGCTTGCTACCTTGACGAGGTTGGCAACAAGCCCGCAAAGGGTGATATTCTCAGCTGGAGTGAATCAAGCGCGGTCGTTTACGCAAACTCCGTTCTCGGCGCAAGATGTAACCGTAACTCCGGTATCATTGATATTATGGGCTCCGTTGTGGGATACGTTCCCCACTTCGGTCTTCTTACAGATGAAGGAAGAAAGGCTACCTGGATAATCGAGGTAAAAACCTCAAAGAAGCCCGAGGCTCAGCTTCTCGGCTCGGCTATCGGTATGAAGGTAATGGAGGACGTTCCCTACGTTAAGGGACTTGATAAGTGGATAGGCGACGAATTGAATGATGAAAACACCGCTTACCTTAAGGATTTCGGCGCAGCAACGGCTTCTAACGGTGCAGTCGGTCTTTACCACATTGACAACTTAACTCCCGAGGCTAAGGAGCTTGGCGAGAGCCTTATTGCCGAGGGCGCGCAGACCTATGTAATTGACGATGCGGAGCTTCAGAGAATATACGATTCCTACCCCGTTATCTGGAAGAATCCCGACGCTAAGCCCAAGCTTTGCTTTATGGGATGCCCCCATATGAGCCTTGAGCAGCTTAAATCCTGGACTGAAAGACTTGAAAAAGCCCTCTCCGAGAAGGGTAACAAGAAGGTGGTTATTCCCACGGTATTCACAACCGCTCCCAAGGTTATCGAAGCCTTTAACAAGACGGAATACGCAGAGCGCCTAAAGGCAACTGGCGTTATCGTATCCTACATATGCCCTCTTATGTATATGAACAATCCTCTCTGCCGTAAGATGCCTGTTATTACGTCCTCAAATAAGCTTCGTACTTATACAACGGCGCGTTACTACACGGATGAGGAAATCCTTGATAAAATCACAGGAGGTAAGAAATAATGAAGGTATTTAACGGACGAGTTGTTTCTCCCGGTACTGTTACTGCAGAGGCTCTTGTATCTCATAACGGACTTAACACCTTAGCATCCTTCCAGAAGGCTCTTCAGTTCGGCGACAAGAACGCTACCTGCGGAGATCAGAACAATCCCGACCTTTTCGGTCACGCAATGGCGGGTAAGGCCCTCTGCCTTCCCCAGACTATAGGCTCTACAACGGGCGGTCTTGTTCTCTATTGCGCTTGCGCAATGGGACGTCAGCCTGCTTGTATGCTCTTTTCACAGCCCATCGACTCCTTGGCAGGCGCAGGCGTAATTCTTGCCGACGTATGGCTTGACGGCGTTAAAATGCCCGTTATCGACTCCCTCGGCGACGAATTTCTTGAATACGTAAAAACGGGAAATACGATTACCGTAAAAGAAAACGGGGTAGTCGAGGTCGAATAAATTAACTCCTTCCACCGCTATGCGGTCCCCCTCCCTCAACGATGGAGGCTTGCAAAGAAGACGGTGTAGTTGAAATAGACTGATTAAAAATCCGCAACAAATCTTAATTACTAAAAGGAGCCGACTTACGGAGTTCCTATAAGGGAATTTTAATTTGATACAAAAGTATAGCCCACTATACTTCGCAAAAAAGCGAAATATGGTGGGCTTTATTTTCACCACAAAAGATAGATTAAAATGGTTATATTTTTAGCCTTGTGGCTAAAAGTGATATGCCGTTGGCGTGATATTTTGGCAAAGCCAAAGTTATATTAAATAAATCCTTAACTCGCCGTCAGGCGAATATCACTGCGTTAGCAATATCACTTGCCGA
>JAFVYY010000068.1 GCA_017508405.1 Clostridia bacterium | reverse complement strand
TGCTTTACGTTATAAGTGACGAAATGATACCGGAAACCCATGCACACGGCAATGAAACAGGCGCTACCTACTCCTTACTTGTAGGCTTTGCGCTTATGCTTGCGTTCGATGCGCTTGTAGGATGAAATTGTCTTTAATAAAGCAAAAAACCGACACCAAGTGTCGGTTTTTGTTTTTAAATGTGAACTGAACCTGTAAGCCGTGTTCTGTAATAGACGGTCATCTATCTTTGCGTCCTGTCGCCAGAACGCTCCGCAATAATGCGTGCCACCCACGAGACGGCGAAGCCTTATCGGGCAAATAAAATCTCGTATACGGTGTTGCTTCGGATAGGGTTTACACCCACCCCACGTTACCGTGGCGTGTCGTGAGCTCTTACCTCGCGTTTTCATCCTTACCATAAATGGCGGTAATTTTCTGTTGCACTTTCCCTAAGGTCACCCTCGGCTGACGTTATCAGTTATCCTGCCCTGCGAAGCACGGACTTTCCTCACGGTAATACCTTTCGGCGTGATACCGCGCGACCGTCCGGTTCAGTTCGAATTAATTATAAATAAAAAAAATGCGTTTGTCAAGGTATAGAAGTAATTACCAACGATATTTTGCGTTCCGTTACGCAAAATATAACTGTAAACAAATTTCAGAGGAGAGTACGATATGGAAATCAAGGATAACTTTAAAATGCCTGTTCTGCTTCAAATGGCTCTCTCAACCGATATTTCCGCCTTTAAAGCGTTTCTTGAAATGGAGGATATTGAGCAGGATAAAATATTAAAGGCCTCTATGAAAATAAAAAATGCAAGAGAAATGCAGGGGTTTGTTTCAAATATACCGAATGTGATGTCAAAGTGATAAAAAAATGTCGATTTTGGGAAAAGAATATTGAATTTTATTTTATAATATGTTATACTAAGGTTGCAATTAAATATTGTAAAATAAATTTATTGAAAGGAAATCAACATGAGAGAAAAATTAGACAAATTTTTCAAAATCAGTGAGCGTGGTTCTAATATAAGAACAGAAGTGATCGCAGGTCTTACAACCTTCTTCGCTATGGCTTATATCGTAGTAACCAACCCCAACCAGATTACAAGCTTCTGGGATCCTAATCTTGGCGGCCCTATGGCTAAGATTTGGTACGCAACATATGTTGCATCCATTTTGGTTGCAGTAATCGGTACGCTCCTTATGGCTCTTTACGCAAAGATGCCCTTTGCTCAGGCATGCGGTATGGGTCTTAACTCATTCTTCTTCGTATCCTTTGTTCTTCCCGCTGTACTTTCCGGCGGTGACTTAATCAAGGGATATCAGGAGGGCTTGTGCGTAATCCTTCTTTCCGGTATCATCTTCATGGCACTTTCACTTACAGGTCTTCGTGAGTACATAGCAAGAGCGCTTCCCGAAAACCTTAAGAAGGCTATTCCCGCAGGTATCGGTCTCTTTATCGCATTTATCGGCTTCAAGAACGTAGGCATTATTCAGGCTAACCAGTACACATTCGTACAGCTCTTTGACTTCCACGGCGCAATCGCAGGCAAGACATTCTTCGAGGGCTGGAAGGCTATTGCTCCCGTAGTTCTTGCTATTCTTGGTCTCTTTGCTATGGCAATCCTTTCCAAGAAGAACGTTAAGGGCTCTGTAATCATCACTATCGCAGGCGTTTCCGTGCTTTACTATCTCACAACATGGACAGCTCCCGACTTCAACATGGGCGCTATCGGTGAGTCCTTTAAGGCATTCGGCGAAATCGGTATCATCGGCGCGTTCAAGGGCTTCAGCGTATTCAGCGGCGGCGCTTCTGCAGTTATTAACGCTATCGTGCTTGTAATAACATTTACTCTTGTTGATATGTTCGATACAATCGGTACACTTTACGGTACTGCATCTCAGGCAGATATGATCGATGAAAACGGTGACCCACAGAATCTTAAGGAATGTATGAACTCCGACTCCATCGCAACTGTTGCAGGTGCGATCCTCGGTACTTCCACATGTACAACATTCGTTGAGTCCGCTGCAGGCGTAGGCGCAGGCGGTAGAACAGGCTTTGCTTCTATCATTACAGCTGCTTGCTTCTTCCTTTGCCTCTTCCTCACACCTCTTGCAGTTATTATCCCTGCATGCGCAACAGCTCCCGCTCTTATTTACGTGGGCGTTCTTATGCTCAAGGGCTTTGCAAAGGTTGATATGGACGATATCGCAAGTGCGGTTCCCGCGTTCCTTGCACTTATTATGATGCCCCTTACTTACTCCATCTCTAACGGTATTGCAGTAGGCGCTATCGCATACGTTATCATTACCGCTTGCATGGGCAAGTATACAAAGAAGGATATTCCTGTAACAGTAATTGCAGCTCTCTTTACTTTAAGATTCTTCCTTGTTACAATGTAATTTTATTACAATATAAAATACCGAAGCTTCGGCTTCGGTATTTTTTTATCCCTTGACAGGCGGTAAAATATGTGATAGTATGTAAGTAGACAGACATACTATTAAGAAAAGGGGAGCTTTTTATGGATACAAATATCAGATTTGGAGAGCTTTTAAAGCAGTTTATAAAGAAAGAGGGCATAACCCAGCAGAAATTTTATGAGGCTGTGGGAATAGGCAAGCCTTATTTTTACGATATAGCATCGGGAAAGGTGTGCCCGCCGCCGTCAGACGTGCAAATGAGAATGGTATCGGCATTTACAAAGCTTACAGCGGATGAAAAAAGCTTATTTTACGATGTTGCAGCAAGGGAAAGACATGAGGTTCCTGCGGACATTGCAAAAATGTTATTTGACCATCCTGCGGATATGAGCTCTGTACGTAAGGTGTTACAGGCTCTTCTTGTTACAAGAAGCATAAGACTCAATTAAGGAGAAAATTATGAAGCTATCATCGAAAACTTTAAAAAAGCTCATCAGGGGCGCTTGCTATTTTGAAGAAAAGAACGGATATATGTATCCCTATCACCACACGGAGGAGCAGATTGCATACTTTAAGAAAAGACTTGATTTTTGGTATGAACGGTCAATTCTTCAGGCGGGAATAAAAATTGAGCTTATAACGGACAGCGAAAAAATCGAGCTTGACTATTTTGCACCGGTATGCTATTCGGGAAGCGATACTATTGACATCTACGTTTCCGATCTTGCAATGGGCGTTCACAACGTAAATGGCGGTAAGAGCAAGGCTGTATTCAATCTTGATAAGGGCGAAAAGAAGATTACTATTTACCTTCCCATAGATACGGTTATCGGAGTAAAGAGCTTAACTCTTGACGGCAGGTGGAAAGCAGTAAAGCCGAAAAAGAGAAAATTACTTACCATCGGAGACTCCATATCTCAGGGCTACGGAGCAGCTTTGGCAGGCTCTACTTATATCAATTCCCTTTACAGAAAGGCTGATTTCGAGATTTTAAATCAAGGCATAGGAGGATTCAGATATGAAAAGGGAAGCATTATGCCAATCGATAATTTTAAGCCCGACAGAATACTTGTGGCGCTCGGTACCAATTATCATGATGATCTGACCTATGATTACGAAAAATGTATAGAGGAGTTTTACGAGTCGCTTTATGAGGTGTACGGTAATACTCCGGTCGTAAGTGTAACTCCGATTTATCGATTTGACCCCACACATAATCCCGAAAGGCTGAAGTCGGTTACCGAGAAAATAAAGGAGGTATGCTCAAAATACCCCCATATCAAGGTAATAGACGGACTTAGTCTTGTGCCTCATATTTCTCAGTGCTTCCTTGATTATACTCATCCGAACGCCTATGGCAGCGAGCTTATGGCGCAGGGAATTTATGAATTTATGAAAAAGATAAAGTTCTGAAAATAAAAAAAGCGAGAGACAGCTCTCGCTTTTATTATGCTTGGATTATGCGTTTTCAGCACAATCATCAACCTCTTCTTCACAGAGATTGAATTCAATGCCGTCATCAGCCTCTTCAGCCTCGCAACATTCTTCACATTCACATTCGTCATTTTCATAGTTAGGTGTAAATTCGATAGAAATTCTGAAGAACTTCTTGAATACCTGCATTACTACAGCGAGAGCGGCTGCAAAGGAGAGCATGATCGTAAAGAAAGCCAACAAGCCTTTAACAAAACTATTTTTCATTAAAAATCACTCCTTACATATTTATTTACAATAATAATATACCACACATTGTTAAAAAATGCAACTGCATATTATAAAAATTTACAATATACAATTGAATTTATACTTTTAATATGCTAAAATAGTTTATATTTCAGCTTTAGGGAGGAAGAAACAGTATGAATAAAAAGATTCTCGGCGTTGACTTCGGTGACGCTCGTACGGGACTTGCTATGTCTGATATATCCGGCTTTCTTGCCTCTGCCTGCGGATGTATAAAGGGTGGATTTGAAAAGACTGCGCAGGGCGTTGCTGATTTTGCTAAAGAAAATAATATCGGAAAGATAGTTTTGGGACATCCTATTAATATGAACGGAACTCTCGGGCCTCGCTCCGAAAAGGTGAGAGCCTTTGGAGACCGACTGCGTGAGCTTACGGATATTGAGGTGGTGCTTTACGACGAAAGGCTTTCGACAGCTAATGCCCATACAATCCTCAATATAACCAATACGAGAGGGTCAAAGCGCAAGGAAATAATTGACGCTATGAGCGCAGCCCTTATTTTGCAAAGCTATCTTGATAGGGAGAAAGGAAAAATAAATGGATAAAAATTGCGAATTGTCTTGCCGCCGCAACAAGGTTGGCGGTCAGGCTGTAATAGAAGGCGTAATGATGAAAAACGGTGAAGAGGTATGCCTTGCTATGAGAAGAGAGGACGGACGTGTTGATATAAGCAAATCAAAATTCGTTTCCGTTCGCAAAAAACACAAGTGGCTTAACATTCCATTGCTTCGGGGAGTAATAGGCTTTGTCGAATCTCTTATTCTTTCCTTCAAAACCATAAACAAGTCAACAGAGGTTTTGGAGCTTGATGAGGATAAGACGGAAAAAGACGGAAAGAAAAAATCTTCAGGCGGTCTTTCCGCTATTCTTATGATCTTTTCCATGATAATCGGTATAGGTCTTGCGGTTCTTCTTTTTATGTGGCTGCCGGGCACACTTACGTCCTTGCTTGAAAGATTGACGGGAGAGCTTAACATATATCTTAAGGCGGCAATTGAGGGCGTGCTTAAAATTATTATATTTATTGCATATATGCTTATTGTATCTCTTATGAAGGATATAAGAAGAGTATTTGAATATCACGGAGCCGAGCATAAGTCCATTGCTTGCTTTGAAGCGGGAATGGAGCTTACTCCTGAGAACGCAAAGAAATGCACAAGATTCCATCCCCGCTGCGGAACAAGCTTTATGTTTGTAATGCTTATTATCGGTATTTTCTCCGGAATGCTTATTCCCGTATGGGATAATATGCTTCTTCGTGCAGCTATCAAGCTTGCTATTCTTCCGTTGGTCGTAGGTATAGGATATGAATTTATTATGTTTGCAGGCAAGCACGATAATCTTTTTACTAAGATTTTCTCCGCTCCCGGTCTTTGGATGCAGAGGATAACGACAAAGGAGCCTGATGAAAAGGAGCTTGCGATAGCAATAAGCGCAATAAAATCATCAATGCCCGAGGAATTTCCCGATTTCGACCCCTCTGAGTACGATATTGACGTGGAAGACAATCGTGAGCATATCGGGTTTACCGGTATGAAGAAAAAGGATATCGAAAAAAGAATAGAGGAGCTGAAGGAAAAAAGACGCATAGCTCTTGAGGAAAAGGCAGAGGAAAATGCCGTTTCCGACGAAAACGCAGACACATCCTCGGCAATTTTTGACGCTGAGGCAGAAGAAAGCTCAGAAAATGAAAATAAATGAGATAGTTAAGGCATTTTCGGATATCGGCTCTTGTGAAGCCGAAAGGGAGGCATATCTTACAGTTGAATACCTTTTCGGCGTAAGCTACGCATTGGTTATTGCCGATAAGCAAAGGGAATATGATGAAAAGAGATTAAACGAGGTTCTTGAGAAACGCAAAAAAAGGATACCTCTCCAGTACATTTTTGGAGAGTGGTACTTTATGGGAGAAAGATTTCTCGTTTCCGAGGATTGTCTCATTCCCCGTCAAGATACGGAAATTCTTGTTGAAAACGCCATTAGGGTGATAAAAAAAGGCGGACGTATAGCGGATTTGTGTACGGGTAGCGGCTGCATAGGCGTATCAGTACTGCTCAATCGCCCCGATGTATCCGATTTGACTCTTGTGGATATATCGAAGGAAGCGCTTGATATGGCGAAACAAAATGCTTGCCTTCATAAGGTGGACAGCGAATGTACGTTTATTATCGGAGATGTAAGAAACGATATATTAGACGGAACCTACGATGCCATTCTTTCGAATCCCCCATACATCCTTACAAAGGATATGGACACCCTTTCAGAAGAGGTGAAAAAGGAGCCCGTTCTTGCCCTTGACGGCGGAGAGGACGGCCTTGATATTATAAAGCCCATTGTATACAATTCCTCATCTCACATAAATATTGGCGGCTCTCTTATGATAGAGTTCGGATACGATCAGGAAGAAAGTATGAAGCTTCTTCTTCAAAATGCCGTAGACAGAGGGCTTTACTCTTCTTACAGCTTTTTATATGATTACGGCGGTAATATAAGAATGTGCCATCTTGTGAAATAAATGTGGCAAACCCTTCGATAAAGCATAAAATGATACTGACCCCTTAAAGGTCGGTATCTTTTTTTGTTTCGAGGTGTTTTATGAAAAAGCAGACTCTGTGTCTGATTTTTGGAGGAAACAGTCAGGAATATTATGTTTCTTTGAAGTCCTGCGCTTGTATTTTAAAAAATATAAACAGAGAAAAATATGTAATTTACAAGATAGGAATAACAAAAAACGGCAAGTGGTACTTTTACGTGGGGGATGAAAATAAAATAGAGAATGATTTATGGGAGGCGGATGAAAAATATCCCGTATATGCATCCCCTAACACAGGGGAGCTACTGTATTTTAACAATGGGGAAATCAAAATAAAGCCCGACGTCGTTTTCCCTGTAATACACGGTGCGTACGGTGAGGACGGTAGGCTGAAGGGATTTTTTGACGCCTTGGGAATCAAATGTGTAGGCTGCTCGTCGGAATCGGGCGCCGTTACCGTAAACAAGTACTTTACAAAGCTTATAGCCGCAGATATTGGCGTACCTGTGGCTGATTTTATAATTATACATAAGAAAAACGGAGTCAATAAGGGCGAAATAAGTAAGGCGTGTAAGAATCTTGGGTACCCTGTATTCGTAAAGACTGTAAATCTTGGCTCAAGCATAGGCGTTTACAGGGCAAAAAACGAAAGCGAGCTTTTTAAAAGCATAAAAAGGGCTTTGGAGCTTTCGGATTCCGTGCTTATCGAAAGAGAGATAAAAGGGACGGAAACGGAAATTGCATTACTTGAAAGAAGGGGAGAGATCCTATTTGGGAAAATAGGGCAGATAAGACATAACGGTGATTTTTACGGATATGAAGAAAAATACGGAAGCGATAAAACCGAGCTTGTAATTCCGGCAAAAATCACTAAGGAGTGCGAAAGCAGAATAAGAAGGTATGCAAAAAGAATTTTTGTGGCTGCGGGATGCTGCGGAATGTGCAGAGCCGATTTTTTCGTTACGGAAAACGGCAGCGTGATTTTTAATGAGGTAAATACGGTTCCGGGCTTTACGTCAGGCAGTATGTACCCATTGCTTATGGCGGAGAATGGAGACGTAAGCGCTCTTATTGACCTTATATGCGGGTGAACCGGATATAAATTTTGTTAAAATAATAAAATATTATTAAAAGGGTATTGAAAAGCTTTCCCGTAATTTAGTATAATAAAAGGAGTATATATGTTAAGCGAAAAAATTGCTTTAATAGGCTTCGGCGTATCCAACAAGGCTGTTTATGAACGATTAAGGGGCTGTGGCTACAGCTTTACCGTGCGTTCGCTCACCGAATGCGCCGTCCCCTCCGAGCTTGACTGTGTTTTCGGTGAAAATTATCTTAATACCACTGAGGATATAATATTCCGCTCCCCATCCTGTATGCCATACAGAATACGTGGCAACGGATATATTACAACGGAGGCTGCCTTCGCACTTTCCCATATCGGGTGCAGAAAAATATGTGTAACAGGCTCCGATGGGAAAACCACAGTATCCACCTTGATAAAGGAAATTCTTTCGGAAGACGGTAAGGGAGCTCACCTTGGGGGCAATATAGGATATCCCGTAATCAATTATATGGGAAAGCTGAAAAAGCAAGATTTTTTAGTGTGTGAGCTATCAAGCTTTCAGCTTACGGACTTTTCTCCGGAATGTGATGTAGGTATTATAACTAACGTAACTCCAAATCATCTTGATATACATTCTTCCTATGATGAGTACAAGGGTGCGAAAGCAAATATTTTTAAAAACGCCTCAAGGCTTGTTGTCAACTGCGATTCCGGGGAAGCTATGGAATTAGCACTTGCGGAATCCGGTGGCAGGAGTATCACGTTTGCATCAACCCGTGATATCGGGGGACGGTTGGATGACGGCAACGAGTACGTTTATTGCAGAAACGGATATATATACAGAAATTCAGAAAAAATTCTTCCTCTTTCGGAAATAAAGCTGAGAGGAAGCTTCAATATACTTAACGTGTGCCTGGCGGTGGGGGCAGCTTACCCTTACGTCAGCGTAGACTCCATAATAAATACGGTTAAGAATTTTTACGGAGTCAGCTGCCGTATGGAGCTTGTGGATACAAAAAACGGAGTGTCGTATTATGACAGCTCCATCGATTCAACTCCGTCACGTACGTTAGCCACCCTTTCTGCCTTTGATAAGAGCAGAGCGGTCGTAATTCTCGGAGGCTATGATAAAAACCTTTCCTACCATGCTTTGCAGGAGGGATTAAGAGGTATAAAATGCGCAATTATCTGCGGCGCCAACAGCGAAAAAATATATTCGGCGGTAAAGAACAGCTGCAACACCGTTTTAAATGACAGCTTTACCGAAAGTGTAAAAATTGCGTACAGAATAGCAGAAAACGGAGATAGCGTAATTCTTTCTCCCGCATCGGCAAGCTATGACGCATTTAAGAATTACAGAGAAAAATCAAAAAAATACAGGGAAATAATAAGAGGACTGTAAAATGGAATTTATAAAGGACGCTTTGAACAGATTATGCTCAATGATGACCGTTTCGGGCTACGAAAAGAAGAGCAAAAATGATATTTCCGATCTTGCATCACCGATTTTTGACGAAA
Source organism: Clostridia bacterium (assembly GCA_017508405.1). GTDB lineage: Bacteria > Bacillota > Clostridia > Oscillospirales > CAG-272 > RGIG2000. The sequence continues at coordinate 11,328 of JAFVYY010000068.1, read as the reverse complement.
TATCGGAGGATTCCTTTGGCAATATTACGCTCGTTAAAAGGAGCTGCAAGGCCAATGCGAAAAGGCTTATGATAGATGCTCACTTCGATACCGTCGGAATGATGGTGACCGATATACACGAGGGCGGATTTCTTTCGGTTATAAACATAGGCGGTCTTGACACCCGTATCCTTCCGTCGGCAGAGGTCAGCATTTACGGTAAGGAAAGGATATACGGTATAGTGTCGTCCGTTCCCCCGCACTTAAAAAAGGACAAAAAAAGCTCCGTTCCGAAAATCGAAGAGCTTTATATTGACACGGGCTACTCAAAAGAAAAATTGGAAGAGCTTGTAAGAATCGGCGACCCCGTAGTGATAGAGGGAGGCTATACAGAGCTTTTGAACGGCTTTGTAGCGGCAAAATACCTTGATGACAAGGCATGCCTTTGCGGAGCTCTCGATGCTGTCAGAAGAATGGATAAGGAAAGGCTGAATTACGATATTTACGTAACTGTATCCGCTCAGGAGGAAACGGGCAAGTGCGGTGCATCGCTTTGCGCCTACTCCATAAAGCCTGATTTTGCAATAATCACCGACGTTAACTTCGGTGCGGTTGACAAGGACAATGAGTACGAGACCGTAAAATGCGGTGAGGGTGCGGCAGTAGACGTATCTGCCCTTGCGGACAGAAAACTCACAAGAGGAGTAATCAAATACCTCAAAGAAAAGAACGTATCCCACCAGAGAATATGTGAGCCGTCCTATACTTATACAAACAATGACCTTGTTTCGGTTACGGGGCTGGGAATAAAAACGCTTCTTTTGAGCGTTCCCCTACGCTCAATGCACACCCCTGTGGAAACACTTTGTCTTAAGGATATAAAATCCCTTGCCGATATTATTATCGAGCTTGCGTATACCGATTTGGAGGCGCTATGAAGGAATTACTGAAAAAATTAAGCGAGGCATTTGGTCCCAGCGGCTATGAGGACGGTGTAAGGACCATAATCAAGGAATATATAGGCAACGATCTGCCGCAAAGCTGTGAGCTTATGGAAGACAGAGCGGGCAATCTTTATTTCCACTGTAAAAATGAGGACAAGCCAAGGCTTATGATAAACGCTCATATGGATGAGGTTGGATTTATGGTAACGGGAATTACAGACACAGGGTATTTGAAATTCGGCTGTGTCGGTGGGATGAATCCCATAGTGCTCGGCGCCAAAAGAGTTGTGTCGGAGCGCGGCATAAAGGGAGTTACCGTTGCAAAGCCCATACATTTGCTTACCCCCGAGGAAAAAGAAAAAGCGCCGACCGTTGACGGTATGTGTATCGATATAGGCGCTGCGTCAAAGGAGGATGCGGAAAAATATACGGATATAGGCGATTATTTCGTTTTTGATTCCGGATACGTTGAATACGGCGATGGCTTTATAAAATGCAAGGCTCTTGACGACAGACACGGCTGCGCCATTATGTGCAAGCTTATAGACGCAATAAAGGCGGGGGCGTGTACGGATTTTGACCTGTGGTTTGCTTTTACCTGCAAGGAGGAGATATCGTATTCGAGTGCAAGATGCGCATCGGAGTTCATAAAGCCGGATTACGCTCTTGTAATAGAATCCAAGGCGGTACAGGACACATATGGGGTCGAAGACGAAAGAAAGGTTGCAATACTCGGCGACGGAGCAATAATATCCTTTATGGACAATTCAACCGTTTACGACAGAGGAGTTGTGGATCACCTTATATCCATATGTAATGAAAATTCCATACCGTATCAATTAAACAAGTACATTTCAGGCGGAAATGACTCTTCTGCAATACAGAAGAGCATATACGGAGTAAGAGTCGGCTTGATATCTGCTCCATCAAGATACATTCATTCTCAGGCTAATGTAGTGAAATATTCGGATGTTGAGGCTATGTATGAAATAGCGCAAAGGCTTATTACAGGCCCGAATTCCATAGTTAAGGAGTAAATATGACGGAATTACTTAAAAAGCTGATGCTCACATCGGGAGTGTCCGGCAGAGAAAATAAAATACGCGAGGTAATTAGGTCCGAGGCGGAAAAGTACGCTGACGAGGTAATCACCGACCCTATGGGCAATTTGATCGCCCATAAAAGGGGTAAGGGCAAAAGGGTTATGTTTGCCGCCCATATGGATGAAATAGGATACTTCGTTACGTTTATTGACGAAAAGGGACTTATAAGAGTAGGCGCAGTCGGAGGAATAAACACTCTTGCCGCATCCTATTGTGACGTCATTTCGGAAAACGGAGTTTACGGTATAGCGCTTCCCACGGAAGCAAACGAGCTCCCCAAGGTTGAGTCCCTTTATATTGATATTGGCGCCAAAAGCAGAAAGCAGGCGGAGGCAAGGGTTAAGGTAGGAGACTATTTCGTACACGTTCCCCGCTTAAAAAGGCTTTCGGGTAATAAATATGTAGGCAGACCCTTTGATGACAGAATAGGATGTCTTGTGCTTCTTGAAGCTCTTAAAAACGTAAAAGATACGGATAACGATTTGTATTTTGTATTTACGGTACAGGAAGAGGTAGGACTCAGAGGAGCAAAGCCGGCTGCTTACAGAATAGAACCGGATATTGCTATCGCTGTTGACGTAACTTCTGTCGGCGGAAAGCCCACGTCTCCCAAATCCAAGGTGAAGCTTGGCGATGGAGCTGCGATAAAGATCAAGGATTCCTCCGTAATATGCTCGTATGAGCTTGTTTGCAGGATGAGGGAGATCGCCGTTGACTCTAAAATAAAATATCAGGATGAGATACTTTTAAAGGGAGGCACGGACACTGCCTCAATGCAGACCTCTAAAGCGGGCTGCCTTGCAGGCGGTATATCAATTCCCACCGCCTATATTCATTCTGTAAACGAAATGATAGATATGAGCGACGTAAAGGAAGCTATAAAGCTTGCTTGTGCAGTCGCTGAGAGGATTTAAAATGAAAAAGACAATTACGCTTATTTTAATCGCATTACTTCTTTCCGTGACGGTTTTTATGACGTCCTGCAGTCCCGATCTTGCTCCCGATGGAGATCCTGTTCCCGATGGTATGGTGTTGGCAAGTAATATGGCAGTGGTTAATTACGCCATGTTCGTTCCGGAAGGATGGATAATAGACATTCAGACAAACGTAACCATGGCTCACGCAACGAAGGCTGACTTGACAACGGTACAGATGACAAGCAGAGGGCTTGATAATAAAATTACCGACCTTGACAGCTGGTGGTCAGCCTACAAAAGCGAGATAAAGGAAGCAGGCAACGTGGAAATCGTCACCGAAAATGAAAAGGCGATAATAGACGGTACTGCCGCAAAAAAGGCGGTTTATAAAATTACGGTTGAGGAAAAGACCTATAAATGCATAGTGATAGGAACAGTAAAGGACGGAGCGGTTTACGAGATCCTTTATAATTCCATTGAGGCTTTGGATGCCGAGGACGGGGGTCCCTTTACAACAAATATGAAAGCATTTGAAGCTATTCTTGAAAATATAAGGTTTACGGACAAGCTTTATCCGAACGAGAGTGACGTAAAGGAAGACAAAAACGCTCCCGAGGGAATGAAGCTTGCAAGCAATACTAATATAGTGGATTACGCCCTTTACGTTCCCAAAAGTTGGATAATAGACGTGCAAACAGGTAATACCCTTGCTCACGTTTCCGATTCTGACAAATCAAGCATACAGGTAGGTCAGTGGAATCTCACCGAAAATATCAAGAACTACGATTCGTGGTGGGTAGAATATAAAAAGGATATTGACCGCATTGGAGAAAAAACGATTATTAAGGACCTTGCCGACTCAACGGTTAACGGCATCCCCGCCAAGACCGCAGAATATACCCTTAAGGTTGGCAGCAACAAATATAAATGCTCGGTGAACGCAATCATAAGAAAGGGCAGCGTATACGTGATCGTATACACATCAACCGTTGACGGTTACAACGATAACATAGACGAAATCAATAAGATACTTGACAATTTTAAATTTGAGTAAAATGACGGAAATTTATTTTGATAACAGCGCCACGACAAAAATGTCCGATGGCGCCAAGAGAAAAATGACCGAGGTTATAGACAGTCATTTCGGCAATCCATCATCCCTTCACGCCCGCGGAGTTGATGCGGAGCATATAAAAGAGGAGTCAAGGAAAATAATACTTGCATCCCTCGGTGTTCAAAGGGGAGTTCGTGGCGAGCTTGTATTTACCTCGGGCGGAACAGAAGCGAATAATATCGCCATCTTCGGTGTTGTCAACTCGAAAACAAGAGCGGGCAATGAAAAAATCATGGTAACGGCAGGGGAGCATTCCTCTGTTGAAGAATCGGTAGGGGCTCTTGAAAAAAGAGGATATACGGTTCTCCGTGTTCCTACGGAAAATGGCAAGCTTGATATCGATTTTATAAAGGAAAACGGCAAGGACGTAATACTTGCATCCTTTATGCACGTAAATAACGAAACAGGTGCTCTCTATAATCTTAAGGAAGCCTTTGATTTGATTAAAACATTGTCCCCAAGATGCGTTACCCACGCCGACTGCGTTCAATCTTATATGAAGGTAAAATTTACGAAGAAGAGCTTGAATGCCGACCTTATAAGCATAAGCGCCCATAAGGTAAACGGCGCAAAGGGCGTAGGCGCTCTTTACATATCCCCCGACGTTATAAAGACTAAACGCTTAGTGCCGATTGTGTACGGCGGCGGTCAGGAGGAAAATTTCCGTTCGGGAACTGAAAACGTATATGGAATTGCCGCCTTCGGTGAAGCGGTAAAGGAGCATGTGTCAAATATGGAGAGGGAGATTCCCAAAATGGACGCTCTCCGCTCATACATAATAGAGAAGCTTGACGGTATGGAGATACGTCCCAATTTACCCGAAAAGCACGCTCCCCATATTCTTAATATAACATTACCCGGTATAAGAAGCGAAACAATGCTTCATTTCCTTTCCGCAAGGGGAGTTTACGTATCCTCGGGCTCTGCCTGCTCATCACACTCCAATAAATTAAGCTCCGCTCTCAAAGCCTTTGGGCTTACGGATAGCGAGGCTGATTCGTCTATCAGAGTTTCCCTCTGCCCCGAAAACACAAAGGAAGAGGCGGACGTATTTATCTCCGCTCTGGCAGAAGGAATAAAATCACTTCAGCGAAAATAAATATTGTAAAATAATGTAAAGAAGTCAGTAGGAGTAGCAGAAAAATCTGTAATCCTCGGCAGTAATGCGGCTGACTTCTTTTTTTGATAATATTGAATAGTGAAAACAAACGTGATAAAATAAAATCCCAAACAATTTTTCTAAACCACCGAACCGATAGAACATTTTCACGACTATAAGAGTGAACATGTTCGAAAAAAGGAGGAGCAAATGAAAGAAGAGCTTTTACAATATTATGACTATATAAGCCGCCTTGCTGAAATAAAATGCTCCTCAAGAGAGGATGCAGAGGATTTGCTCTCAGAAACGTTTCTTGCCGCGTATACGTATTTGAATAACGGAGGAAGCATAGAATATCCGAAGACTTGGCTTTATAACACTCTTATACATAAGCTTAATAATCATCTGCGAAAAAAGTATAATTATGGCATTACTGTGGATTATGACACTCTTGACAATCTTATAGCGGATGAAGAAAATGTTGATGAGGATAAAGAAGAGGAAGCCGTGCAGCTAAGGCGTGAGCTTATATATCTTTCACATATAACAAGAGAGGTGCTTATCCGTTACTATTATAACGGCAGCAGTGTGTCCGATATCGCAGAGCAGCTTTGTATACCGGAGGGAACGGTCAAAAGCAGACTTTCAGCAGGCAGGGATAAAATCAAGAAAGGACTTACAACTATGGTGGAGAAGAAAAACAACATACCCGGAATCCTTAATTTGTCGTGGGGTGGAAGCGACGGCCCCAATCATGAGCCTATGAGCTTGGTTGATGGGGATAAAATAGCGCAGAATATTCTGATTCTTGCATACGAAAAGCCCCTGTATATGAACGAAATAGCGGAGGCAATCGGTATTCCCACGGCTTACATTGAGCCTGTTGTGGAAAGGCTTACAGACGGAGAATTGATGATAAAAACAGCAGGGGGAAAATATTACACCGACTTTATTATCTATTCCCCCGACGATTTTATTAAAAAATTCGATGCTCAGAAGAAATTTGTTGACAAAAATTTTGATAAATTCTGGAGCACTATTTCAAAGCATTTAGATAACGTAAGGAAAAGTAATATATATATATCCTTTACCGCACATCAGCAAAGAAAGCTGGAAAGATATATAGTATTAAAAATACTTCAGGATTTTGTTTTAAAGCTTGCGGATGATAAATGCCATATAGATCCCCCTCGCCGAGATGGCGGCAGGTGGACTGCTATGGCGTGGGCATTCCCCGGAGGATATAATGATAAAGAATATACGGAATTAATGCAATATACAATTTTGGGCGGACACAGACGAAATCAGACGGATGCAGATTTTGATGGAAGCTATCGCATATCACTTTTGGAATTTGATACTGCGCTTTATGATAATCCTCACAGGTTTCGTACCTGCGGATTTGACTGCTATTTTAAGGAAATCAATAGCTTGCTTTGGTGTATACAAAGAGATATCCCTGTAGATAAAGCCAAGATAAGCAACAAAATGATAGAGAGCATCGACAATTTAATTAAGCATACCGGCTTGATAGACCGTAAGGATGGAAAGCTTTTTGTCGATATTCCCGTAATTGATAAGGCCGGCTTTAGAGAAATAGAAAGCTGTATCTGTGCCGCATTTGGAGATCTTGTCGATACTCTCGGTGACGAATATAAGGATTATTTGAAAAATAACAAGGTAGATATTCCGAAGCACATAACAAGTATAAAGGAGGTTCACAGATATTTGCCTGCGTACAATTATATTGCGATGCTTGTTGTTTGTACGGCGTATGAAAAGGGTTTGCATTTAGCAGATGTAGATTACTGTTGTCCCCCTGCTGTGCTTGTGTACGAGCAGAAATAATAAAGCAAAAAGCCAAGGGTACATCTCTTGGCTTTCTTTGCGTATATTTGAATATTTAATATTGACAATTAAAAATATTTGTGTTACCCTATAAATAGCGGTAACACGCAAATTTAATAAAGGAGGCGATTTTATGAAAGCTGCAATTGAATACATTGTCGGATGCCATAGGTCGCCGAGCGCTATGACAATTTTTTGAGTGCGCTTTATAGGCTGATAAAAACGGTATATCTGGCGATATACCGTTTTATTTTTGTTACCTTCGAAACGGTTTGACAATGTGTTCCATAAGTGTTTTTGACACGCATTTTCAAATTTTTCGGAGGTATTTTTATGCAAAAATTAAATGAAATCATTAAAAGTCTTGACGGAAGACCTGTTTCCTCCTATTCAAAGCTTAAGGGAGCTTACGAAAGAAACGGAGTTACCTACGTAATATCCTCGGTTACGGGAGGACAGTACAGGTGTGCGTCTGTTGACGTCAAATTTGATCGAAGCGGATTTATTGATGATGAGGTCTTGGATGATGACAGTCAAATTGCCGTTTGCTCTCACATTTTAACGGAGTTTTCCGTATCTGCTTATATGGCGAATAACGAAATGCAGCAATCGGAATCAAATATTCAAAAGGGAGTCTTTATTCCGTATTGCTTCGGAACAAGAGTTTTGCCAAGCTCGGCTGTCAAAATATCAGAAAGAGATATTACAGTCAGACTTAATATAAGGCTTCCTTATAACAATACCGCATATAATAACGGAGTCAGAGCGACGGAATTTACAAAAGCGGAGAGCGGAAGCGTTCTTGCTATGACTAAATCTGCTCAAAGGGAATCATTGGGAAAAAGAAAGAATGGTGTTATATCCTCAAAGGCATTGAAGCTTCTGCTCACCAAAAACCTTCCAAGCCTTGCGGAGAGCTTCGAAAAATCCTTTGATAAGGAAAGACTTAAAAGAGCTATACAGCTGTATAAAAACCAGCAGTATATAAGAGAATTTTTAAAAAAGCAGGGATACGTGTCGTTTATTGCTAATGGCTCGGTAATAACACGCAAGGGAAAAACCGACTATAAGGATATTAACGGCTCTATTCCGTTTGTGTCACCCGAGTCCCTCAGGCTTATAATCAAGCTTCCCGACGGCAACTTTATTTGCGGTATGGGAATAAAGAATGGTATAACACTCATAACGGGGGATGCCTATCACGGTAAAAGTACGGTTTTGGAGGCCATTCGTGAAGGCGTTTACAATCATATAGAGGGTGACGGAAGAGAATACGTCATAACCGATAAGTCGGCTGTGGCTGTACATTCGGAGGATGGCAGAAGTATAAGAAATACGGATATTTCCTTTTTCTTAAGCAATCTCCCAACGGATAAAATAAACCCCAAAAGCTTTTCGACGGACAACGCCAGCGGCTCAACGTCACAGGCATCTGCGGTTATAGAGGCTATTGAAAGCGGCAGCTCACTTATGCTTTTTGACGAGGATAGATGCGCAAATAACTTTATGTATAAGGATGAAAAAATGCGTTCTGTCATAAAAAACGCATCAACGGTGCCGTTTATTGATAACGCGCGTATGTTTTATAATCAATTTGGCATATCCTCCGTTATAGTAATCGGCGCATCAGGCGAATATTTTCGTATAGCCGACACCGTGCTTCTTGTAGACAAGTATGTTCTTTACGATTATAGTAATTTCACAAAGGAGAATAAAAAAAGCGCCTCTTTTTGCCCGAAGCCCAGGCTTGTGGATATTTCAGAGCTTCGTGAGTACTGTATCAGGAGGAATATGGAAATAAAGGATGGCTCCGTTATCCGTATCGGTCCCGACGAAATTAAAACAGATGAGATCATCCCCCACTTAACACGGGGACAGCTTGATTTTATATGCTCATTTATTTATTTTCTTGCGGTAATGGAGTGCAATGCAAAATGTGAACTTAAGACTGCAATTGACCGTTTGTACAGTAAAATTCATACACAGGGAGTGGATTTTATCCATCAATCAAGGCTTAATGGCTCAACGGAAATCATAGAGTATGTACGCCCCGAGGATATTATGGCGATACTTTTCAGAATGAGATCCGTTAAATTCACAGATAAGAGGTGACTCCCATAAAAAATATTAAGGAATTACTAAGAAGCGCCTGTTATTCGGCTTGCGTAAGCAAATACGTTCGGGAGAAACGCAAAAGCGACAAAGCAAAAAATGAAGAAAAGAAGAACTATATAAACACAAAGAATAAATAAAAATATCCTCGTTGCGTTAGCGTGTTGTCCTTAACGGACAATCACGCAGTCAAATCCGTCTTCGACGGATGAAATCCACCTGCGGTGGATGAAATCGCTTGCACGATGAAATCCTGCTTCGCAGGAAGAAGGAAGACGGATTTGATTTCATCCAAGGTAATAACCTTGGATTTCATCTGAACGAAGTGAAGATATCATCGTAGCTTGCTACGATTTCATTAAAAGCAGAAAAAGAGAGAACAGAATGGTTTTCCATTTCGTTCTCTCTTCTGTTTTATCGCAAGTTTCGCATTTGTTTAACAAACGCACAGGGCTATGCCCATACCCCTACCATAATTTCTCCGCTTACAACATCACCCGTTCTGCAACGAGGATATTTTTAAAGCTTGCTGTTTCTTTTCTTCCTTAAGGTAAGATTTACTGCTATCATAGTAATCGTCTGAATCAAAATTGACGAAACTATAAGAATTGCGCAATTGCGGAAAAATTCCTGCGGCAGCGCTCTTATTATCATATCCTTTCTTGAATCGAATATCCAGTTGTCCTTTCCGGGAAAGAACAGAGTATGAAAGACCTCAAAGGCTTTTGAAAAGTTTATGGATACGATAAGCGCAAGAGCGGCAAATATAGCAAGAAGCCAAGTGCTTACCGCAAAGGAAATGTGCATCCCGTACGGACGGCAGAGGGAAAAGACTTTCTTCCTATTTAATATATAAAGGGTAATAAGGGCGGTAAGGGATATAAAAAGCATGATTACGTTAAGGTTAAAAAGCGCTTTACAATCCTTGAAATGATCGTATCCCTCCTCGGAGTGGGGGAACTCTCCCGTGCTGAACTCCTTACCCGGTAAGGTCAGGTAGTCAAGCACCGCATCGTAGCCCTCCTTTACGGTTTCGTAATCCATACCCGTGCGGGCAGGGATGTCTAAGGGATTTATATGCATATAGTAAAAGGGACGGAAGTATATCGGTAATCCTATAGAGGTTGTCAAAATGAGAATGGCTAACGCCACGGCAAATACTCCGCTTAAAAGCTTGTTTTTCACAGTAAAAGCTCCTTTTTGTTGATATAAAAATTATATCATTAGGAAGCCCTTATGTCAAGTATAGTATTCTATATACGTTTTAATTGCTCGTTTGCTCTTTGCCGTCTATAAGCTCATGAAGGGCGGAAATTGCGTCGTTTAACCCACCTACACAGTCAATCAAGCCGCATTCCTTAGCCTCGTATCCGTCGATTATAGAGCCCGTGTCTGTGGCTATCTGATCCGTCTTCATCATATAGGCCTTAAATGCTTCCTCGGATATTTTGGAATGGGAGGAAACAAATTTAGTTATTCTGTCCTGCATTCTTTCAAAATAATAATAGGTTTGGGGGGAGCCGACTACCGTTCCGCTTATGCGTACGGGGTGAATGGTCATTGTGGCTGACGGAACAATAAAGGATTTGTTCGTACATACGGCAAGGGGAACGCCAATGGAGTGTCCTCCGCCAAGAACGAGCGAAACGCTTGGCTTCTTCATGCTTGATATCATTTCGGCAATGGCAAGTCCGGCTTCAACGTCACCGCCCATGGTATTTAGAATAACAAGTAAGCCTTCGATCTCGTCATCCTGCTCAATAGATACGAGCAGAGGGATTATATGCTCGTATTTCGTTGATTTTTGCTCGGGAGGTAAAATGTAATGTCCCTCCACCTGCCCGATGATGCTTATGCAGTATATTCGGTTTGCTTTTACGCTTCCGCTTTTTTCAATACAGTCTAAATTATTCTCACTTGTTTTCGCAGATTTTTCCTTATCCACTCTGTATTCCTCCGTTGTTTTTAACAATATTTATCCTTATTATTTGGTACTTTTTTGACCTTAATTCCAAACATTAAAAAAATTTAAAAAAATTTAAAAAAACTTAAAAAAACCCCTTGACAATCTAAAGAGTAGGTGATATAATAGCAAGGCACTCTGCGGGAGCGAGTGCGAAAGATCCTTGAAAATTGAACAATGAAGAGAAGAAGTTTAAAAGACAGAAATGTACAAAGACGGAACTCTTGAAAATTCTTTTAGAGAAAAAAG
>JAFVYY010000002.1 GCA_017508405.1 Clostridia bacterium | reverse complement strand
CCTCGTGGCTGTTTCCTGACATTTCCTTAAGCATCTCAATTGCCTTTTCCCTTGTCTTGGGTTTTCCGAGAAGCTTATTGTTTATCAGCACCACCGTGTCACAGCCGATTATGATTTCATCATCAGCCATATTTACAGCCATAGCCTTACGCAGGGAAAGGATTCTTGGTACGTCGCAAAGAGGCGTGCTTTCATCATAGCTTTCATCGGCGTCAGACACTCTTATTTCAAATTCATCGCATATAAGAGAAAGTATCTCCTTCCTTCTCGGAGATTTAGAAGCTAAAACAATTTTCATTTATTTTATCCTTTTGATTTTTTTATCGGTTGCCAAACGATTTTTATAGGCGTTGATTATATCCTCACATTGAGATTTTGTTTCAACGGAAAAGATAAAATGGTGACAAAAATCGGTAACGGTATCTATTTTATCTGCCATATAAACAGGAACGCTGTTATAAATTACGTTTCTGTGCCCAAAAATACCGTGAGCAAGAAATGAAGCCCCCATTCTGTCTGTAATATAAGCTCTGCACTTATCACAGCCCGCCGTATCCTTAATTATACATTTATGGGTAGTCATTACCGGAATATTACCGTAAACTATCAAGGAGCAGCCTGCCATATCCTGACTCTGCCTTAACGTAAGCTCGGGAGAGAGGATAACCGTATCAAATCCCTCGTCAAGTAAATAATCCACACAGGGGCGGTTAAATACGTTGAATCTATAATCGGCAGACATGATGAATCCGTATTTTTTGACTCTTTCTATCTGACCGACATTGGAAACAAGGGCATATTTGATTCCGTCCGCCTTTGCCTCTTGAAGCATACCCTCGATTTCATCCCATTCTCTGTCAAGAATAACGGGAGGAAGATATATTCCGTTAGCGCCCGAGCCTTTCTTATATTCATCAAGATGTACGTATACTCTGTCAAAATAAGATACGTCCTCGGGAATTTGCGAGGATTTTACAAAAAGTGCAGTTCTTTTTGCCGCTTTTTTATATCTGTTAAAGGTTTTTGTATACGCAACCTTCTTAGGCTCTCTTTTTGATGAAAGAAGCTTTTCTACTGCCTCTCTTCTCATTGCGTTAAGGACGGAAACACGGATCATTATATTATCGCTTTTTATAATTTCCACGTTTTCCGCTTCGTAGGGAGTGTTGCCCAGCTTTGTAAGGCTTTTAGCTATATCATCACCGCTCATAGGAGCGTTTATCGCCTTTTCCACCGTATCTCCGTATACCGTTACGGATTTTTCACCTACGCTTAGTGTAAGCTCCGCTTTTTTTCCTTCCGTAAAAACGCCCCTTATATCAAGTCTTATTTTGGGAAGGCTTGTGCTAATCTCCTTTACTTCCCTTGAGCTTTCCTTGTTTTCTTCGGAACGAATACCAAGCATTGAGCCGTTTATTTCCGAACGAAAATATCCGTCGGTAAAGCCCTGACGGGAAAATATTGAAGCCAACCTGTGTTTTTCGTCGGACGTGGCATTCCGCTTCTCGTCAAGTAATCTTCTGAAAACCGAGGAAACACCGTAAACGTATTCCCTGCTTTTCATTCTGCCCTCTATTTTAAGAGACGTAACTCCGGTTTTCACTATTTCCTCTATATGATTTGAAAGGGACATATCCTTAAGACTTAAGGGATAGCCGTTCTTACCGCAGATTTTGTAAGGCAGACGGCAGGGCTGGGCGCACTCGCCTCTGTT
>JAFVYY010000067.1 GCA_017508405.1 Clostridia bacterium | reverse complement strand
GAGTTACAGATCTTCTCTGCTTTGACAGCATTGAGGAGCTTTTAAAAAGTGATATTGACGCCGTTTACATAGCTACGGACAAGCCCCTCCATACAAAGCATACCGTAATGGCACTTGAAGCGGGAAAGCACGTTTTAAGCGAGATCCCCGTTATTGAAACCTTGGAGGAGGCGAAAATTCTCAAGAATGCGGTAAATTCCCATCCCGAGCTTAAATATATGGCGGGGGAAAACTGCTTCTACTGGGCATTTATTGAGGCGTGGAAGAAAATGTATGAGGAAGGTAAGTTCGGTGATATTCTCTATGCGGAGTCTGAATATTTACACGCTGTTCATCCCGATGAGATAAAGCCCTACAGTCCCGAAAACCATTGGCGACGCTATAATCCGGCAATATCCTATCTTACCCATAATTTAGGACCTCTTCTCTACATTATGGACGACTACTGCGTAAGCGTATCCTGTATGGCGCCCACAGCGGCAAAATACAATCCCCACAGTATGAGCGATGAAAACGGCATAGCTATATTCCGCACCGCAAAGGGCGCGGTTATCCGCATATTCATCGGCTTCGGAATGTACGTAGGCTACGACCACAATTTTGCCCTTTACGGAACTCGCGGCTCTGTTCTTACGGACAAGACAAAGCCCCTTGAGGAGGCCACCTCCTTTGCGAAGCTTTATGACGTTCCCGACACCTTTGAAAAGTTCTTTGAAATTCCAGTAAAGCTTTCAACCACGGGGGACGTTTACGGACACGGCGGAGTCGACGCAAGAATGAGTCGCGATTTTATAAAGTGTATAATTGAGGACACGGAGCCTCCCATTAACGTTGATATGGGTATTCGAATTTCCTTGCCCGGAATTATTGCAAATGAATCCGCAAGGCTCGGCGGCGCTCTACTTGAAATACCCAAGGAAATATAAAAAAGATAAAAACGGCTTGGAAAATCCAAGCCGTTTTGATTTTTTATGAACATTATGCCCTTTCAAACATATCCGCAAGGCGGCGGGCAGCCTTCTGAAGATTGGCAATCTCACGGAGTGCCTCCTCCTCGGTTTTTGCCGTTGTACGGATATGGGCGTCTGCTTCAAGGGTGAAAACGCCCTTATAATTTATCTGCTTAAGCGCTCCTACGACCTCTTCCCAATTTATGTCCATTGAGAAGGGAATCCTGTGGGAATCGTGCCATTTATCATTATCATGAATATGAAGCGCCTCAAGCTTGTCACCGAGAGTAAGTATCATCTGCTTAGCAGAGGTGTCGAGCCCCTTCATTTCAGCGTGGCCGATATCAAGGCAGGCAACGAAATTAGGATCGTTTACCGCCTTTATATGAGCAAGGAAATCGTCGTGATGGGAGCATGCAGCGGGGGTTGCGTGATTATTGTTTCCATCCCAGTTCCACATATTCTCTGTTGCTATCTTTACTCCGCACTCCTTTGCAAAGGGAAGAAGCTCAAAATACATTTCCGCATTTTCCTCTGCGCTTCTGTGGTTATCGGGGTGAATAATACAATGTTCTCCGCCTGCAATTGCAGTACATTCTATAGCTCTCTTAAGAAGGTCTCTTATGCCGGGAACAAGGGACGGGAAGGGTGCGTGGGACTGATTACAGTAGATACCGTTGTCCTCTCCTATTTTACGGAGCTTTTTCGCAAAGGCAACGTAATCGTTACCGCTTAAGGGATGGGTGGATGGCATAACCTTATAGGTGCTCCAATCTATACGTGCCATTTCAAACATGGAAAAGTCCCATGCGTCAAAGCCTGCCTTAGCAAGCTCATAAATTGCTCTTTCCTCGCCAAATATGTTTGCGCTCGACCAGATTTCTGTTGAAATTTTCATTTTTCTACCTCACATTCATTTACACTGTTCCAGTTTATCGGCTTAATACCCTTTGATTCTAAAAATTCATTTGTCCTCGAAAACGGACGGGAGCCAAAGAACCCGTTATACGCAGAAAGCGGGGAGGGGTGTACGGATTCTATTACAAAATGATTCTTATTGGTTATATATTTTTTCTTACTTCTTGCGTTACCGCCCCACAGGATAAACACTATGGGGTTATCGTTTTTATCAAGCTTTTTTATAACCTCGTCGGTAAAGATGCTCCAGCCGATATTCTGATGGCTGTTTGCCTGTCCCTGTCTTACGGTTAACGTGGCGTTAAGGAGCAGCACTCCCTGTTTTGCCCAGCTCGTAAGCTCTCCGTGGGTGGGAATTGCCATACCGATATCGGTATTAAGCTCCTTGTAAATGTTTACAAGGGACGGCGGGATCTTGATTCCCTTCTTCACGGAAAATGAAAGTCCGTGAGCCTGACCGATTTCGTGATATGGGTCCTGACCGAGAATTACAACCTTTGTTTCATTATACGGAGTATATTTAAGGGCGTTGAAAATATCGTTCATAGGTGGGAAAACCGTCCGTGAAAAATATTCGTCCTTAAGAATTCCTCTTATTTTAAGATAGTATTCCTTTTCAAATTCGCCGTCAAGGATAGCGTCCCAATCGTTACCTAAATGAACCATAGCGTACTCCTTACTGTTTACTGAATTTATAATATCATTTTTTTCCTATTGTGTCAATATTTTTAAGGCTTTAGCCTTGAATTTATTTTGAGCTTATGGTATACTTGATTTAAAGAAATTTTCTTTTAAAGGAGAATAAAATTATGATTAGAGTTACCGTATGGAACGAGTTTCTTCACGAAAAGACGGATGAAAAGGTAAAGTCCATTTATCCCGAAGGCATACACAAGGCTATTGCTGAATTTCTCGGCAAGAACGAGGATATGGAAGTAAAAACCATTACTCTTGACGACGAAAACTGCGGTATTACAGACGAGCTTCTTGAAAACACCGACGTTATGATCTGGTGGGGTCATATGAGGCATTGGGAGGTTCCCGATGAAATCGCCATTAAGGTTAAGGAAGCTGTTCTTCGCGGTATGGGTATGATATTCCTTCACTCCGCTCACCACTCAAAGCCCTTCAAGCTTCTTATGGGTACAACCTGCAACCTTGGTTGGAGAGAGAGCGACGATAAGGAAAGACTTTGGGTAATCGACCACAACCATCCTATTATGGAGGGTATTACCGACAGATTCTTCGAGCTTGAGGGTGAGGAAACGTATATGGAGCCCTTCGGTATTCCCGATCCCGACAAGCTTCTTCTCGTTGGCTGGTACAACGGCGGTGAGGTATTCCGCTCCGGATGCATCTGGCACAGAGAAAACGGTAAGGTATTCTACTTCCAGCCCGGTCACGAAACCTATCCCACATTCTACAATGAAAACGTACAGAAGATTATTACAAACGCTGTAAGATGGGCAAAGCCTGTTTACAGAATTCCCGAGCTTGTTTGCCCCTGGATGCCCAGAATTGAGGAATAAGACGTTGTAATTATGGCATAAAGCATTTAAAAGCAGAAGCAAACCGCTTCTGCTTTTATTACGATTTTTGCTGTTTCGCATAGATGAGATTTTCTACTCATCCACCGCATTGCGGTCCCCCTTCCCTCACAAGGGAAGGCTAAAATACATTTATTCGATTATAACTATTGATTTTATAAGAAAAAAGTGGTAAAATATATAGGAATAATCTCACAGGAGGTATATATGGGAGTAGTAATCGGTATAGACGTGGGCGGAAGCACCACCAAAATTGTAGGCTTTGACGAAAACAAGAATCTTATGGCGCCATTTTGCGTTACGGCAAACGACCCCATAACCTCAGTTTACGGCGCTCTCGGTAAATTTACGGAAACCAACAACCTTTCCCTTGATCAAATTGAAAAGGTTATGATTACTGGCGTTGGCTCATCGTTTATAAATAAGCCTATTTACAATCTCAAATGCGAAACAGTTCCCGAATTCCGTTGCATCGGTCTTGGCGGACTTTACCTTTCCGGATTTAAGGATGCCATAATTGTAAGTATGGGCACGGGTACTGCTCTTGTTCACGCAGTTGAAGGACGTGAGCCGGAATATCTTGGCGGTACGGGTGTCGGAGGCGGTACTCTTATGGGTCTTTCCAAAAAAATGCTTGGTCTTGATACTATACAGCATATAGATGAAATTGCAAGAGAGGGTAAAATTGAAAACGTAGACCTTAAGGTAAGCGATCTCTCTAAAAAGAGCGCAGGTCTTAAGGGCGAGCTTACCGCAGCGAATTTCGGCAGAGTAAGCGATATCGCATCGAAAAACGATATAGCCCTCGGACTTATCAACATGGTATTTGAAACCGTCGGTATGATGTCAGTTTTCGCTTCCCGACAGTACGGAATTTCCGATATTGTATTTACAGGAAACCTTACCAATATGTCCCAGACTAAGGACGTTGTGGAAATGTTCAACCGTTGCTTTGATACGAACATCATAGTTCCCGAAAACGCTCAGTACAGTACGGTTATCGGCGCGGCTATATCCTCTTTTATCAAATAAATGCCACAAAAAATACATAACGCCATTGATTTTTTACGTCAATGGCGTTATTTTAATTAAATATGAGCGCTTTCCTTACAATGTTAAGTCCTGCGGATATAGCAGTTTTTTCACTATTTTCGTTTTTTGCATTACTCCAATACGCTATGCCTTTTCTTTCCTGAACGGTGGACACGTAGGATGATGCAAGTGCTTTTCCTATTCCCTTTCTCCGTTGCGAAGGTGCGACGTAAATATAATCCACATCATATACATTGTCAAACAAATTGTTGTAAGATAAATAGCCTATAATTTTATCTTCATCAAAATAAGCCAATATTTCTCCACTTCCCTTCTCCACAAAAACAGTAAAAAGAACATTTAGCGGGGGTCTGTATTGTAAGGACTCATTTTCCATAGATATAAAGGCTTCTCTATCACATTTAGACAAAAGACGGACATTATCATTTTTTTTACAAGAATTTAGCTCATCAGCACCGTAATCAACTATTTCTTTAACTGTATTAAATGATTTTTCAAACACGTCCCTGACAATTTTTTCGTTTTTGCCATATATATTTACAGTTAAACATACGTCAGGATATTGATTTATGAACTCACCTATTTCCGTGTAATCGTAATACGTTTCTGTGGGAATTATGTGTATATACGTCTTATCATCAGATATAACTACTACAATCGCGCCGTTAAATAAATAACATTTTCCCTTATTGCTTGCCCAATTAAGATTATCTATTTCCATAGCATTGGCGAGTATACTATTTTTTAAAATTGTAACTGCATTTTCTGCGTTTATTTCCATCATTGTCACTCCTTTACAAAAAAGTCATCCACCTTGCAGTTGAAAAGCTTGGCAAGGTCGGGCAAGATGAATATATCAGGATAGCACTCTACTCTTTCCCATTTTGAAACAGCCTGTGCAGAGATGCCTACTATCTGTCCAAATTCCTCCTGCGTTAACTTTTTTTCCTTGCGATAGCTTTTTACCTTTTCGCATATAATAATCTTTTTCATAACTCTAAATTATCCAGTATCTTCCGTTTTCTCTCTTCATAAGACCACAAGCTATCATTTCACGCCTTATGGTACAGTGATCCTCGTGAAATTTGTGGATAATTTCGTCAACCTCCTTTTCGGAATAGATTTTCCCTTCTTCAAAACTTTTTATTATCTCTGCCAGGACAATTTCTCTCTTTTTTCTCTGTGTGGGAATTGACACGAGCTTTCCGAATTTGAAAAAGTGAGAAATAACCTCTTTTTTGTACTTATCCTCGGAACTGTCCAGGGGAGTGTCGTTCTTTATAAGTTCTATAAGAGGCATATCGAATATATCCTTGTTCAAGGAATATATCATATAGAACTGCGAGCGACTGCATTTTACCATTCCCGCACTCTCCATTTTCTTAAGATGATAGCAAATTGTGGCAGGGGTTATGGATAAGTCACAGGCTATTTTTTCAACATATGAATCCTCTTTCATAAGAGCGTTCAATATGTCAAGCCTTGTTTTATCAGCAAGAAGCTTTAATATTTCAAGCTTTTCATTCATATAGCTACTTCCTTTCTTGCCATGCCTCATCAAGGCATACTTTTGCAAATTCAAGTCCGCTTATGCGTTCGTTTAGCTCGACAGCTTCCCAATCGGTAGCGCCGTTTAGCTTATCCTTTAATTCCTCTATATTTCTATCTGTAAAAGCCGATATGGCGTAATACAGACTATAATCAGGCTTTTCATCCTCAGGCGCAGAATCATACAATGATACATATTCGGGATAGCATTTGAAAATCTCATCAAACGGTAATAGTAAATAATGTGTATCCTTCAAATTACGAAGTTTTCTGTAAAGATTATTATTGTGAAGTGTACTGTGAATAAGGGTAATAGAAGCATATCTGTATTTAGCACATTTATATTCAGCTATCTTTTCCTTTTTTTCTAATGGGTTCTTGTCAAGATAATCTGTAAAATTACAAATCCTTGTATTTTCCTTATTCAACGCATCCGCCACTTTACTATAAAACAGGGTATTTTCCATTATTTTTTCTCCTTGAACAAATGAGGGTAAATATTATTACTTATTCTCCATTCTTCCCAAGCTTCAAAAATTACTTCTAATGAGCCGGTCTTAATGGAAAACTCAAAGTTTCTTTGTGCATCGCCTGCTGCCTTTGCCTGTTCAAGCTCTGAAATGTATCCATTATACATTTGATCACGCATAAACATTTCACCTTGTAAAGCCGCAACCATACAAAGCTTTTCTTCCTCGGATGCTTTTTCATATATTTGCGCTATCGATGGAAAGCTTTTCAATGATATGTTCATAAATCTGTTTTTTCTGACCTGTACTGTATTCATATTAACAGGCGTAGTGTAGTAAAGAAGCCCTGCACGTAAGCACAAGCTGTACATACCGAGTTCAATTTGAATTGCCTTTCTTTCCGATTTATTATCTTTAGGCGTTTCTGCCAAACGTTCTTCACATTCTTTAACCTTACGTAAAGCTATTTCTGCCATTACCTTATCTATTTCTAATGCTGTCATATTATTTCTCCTTTCATTTTGGGCCGCCTCTACTGATATTATAACCATCTAATCACTTTTTGTCAATATTGATTTGATAAATATCTAATCATTCTACCAGCAGTTGATATTTTAAAATAAAAATTCCCGACAGACTTTAATATCTGTCGGGTAATTTTTATTCATTTTCCGTACGTATAGTAAACTCATCGGGAATGGAAAAAATCTCTTTTTTTAAAAAGGTTGGATAAAAATATTCATCCTTTAGTCTGTTGAACTCCAGCCATTCGAATAAGTGAGTTTTGTTTTTCTCGTTTGATGTAAATATACTTCCTCTTTCAAGCAAGTCTGTATCCTTAATATCCATTAAAAAATATATACAAATCTCGTGATAATTCAATTTATCTACATCTTCATTAAAAAATCCTTGATTAAGCCAAAGAGGTCTTATTATCCTCGGTGTAATGTTCAGCTCCTCCTGAATCTCTCTTATAACCGCCTCCTCGGCTCTTTCTCCAAGCATAACTCGTCCTCCCGGAAGATAATAATACGGAGAGCGTTTATCGTGCATAGCCAGGATTTTTCCGTCGGAAATTATAATGGCGCATACTCTGTAATTGAATTTTTGATTTTCCACCTTGAAGGATATATCCATATTGACAAGGACCTCCTATAAATTAAAAATATATTTAATTTACGAATCAGAAATTCTCAAGGAATTTCTGCAATTTATTTGCGATAAGCTCGTGGCCTGCGTCGCTGGGATGGAGGCCGTCGGGCATATACTTTTCGCACCACGCCCAATTCTGACCGTAGAGAGCGCAGTCGCGGTAAAGGTCGAGAACGGGGATTCCGTAGAACTCGCAAACCTCACGTACGGCGCGAACGAACTCTACCAATGGACGTGCGTTTGTATTTCCGTCCTTGACTCTGTTGTTATGGTCAAGAACCTCGTTAAGTCTGTGGAGGGGAGTCATAAATATAATGGGCTTATCCTTATATGTATTTATAAGGAATGTGCAAAGATTGTGAAGTCCGCCGTAGAATGTGTGGATATCTCTTGAATCCATATTTCCGAGGGGAATTGTACCGTGACCGAAATCGTTAGTGCCGCCAAATACCACTACCGCATCCGCATCGTGATTCATATTCGGTGCGCGAAGGTTGAAATCCTGATCGAAGGGATGATCTGTTACAACAGGCAAGCGAGCGATCTTTGTTCCGCCCTTACCGTAATTGCGAGCCTCCGCAAGACCGCATCTTATTCTCAAAAGCTGATGAAAGGGCTTAGTACCCCAATCGCTTGTACCGTGTCCCTCTGTTATACTGTCGCCTAAAAAATTGATTTTCTTACCCTTAAGTTCCATAATATACCTCAAAAATAAAAATGATTAGTGGCATTCACCACTAATCATTTTATCATATATTTTTCCTATTTCAACAGTTTTATTAAAATTTCTCATCGGATTTCTGAAGAAATGCCTTAAGCTTTTCGCTCTTGGGATTTGAGAACATCTGATTTGGTTCTCCCATTTCCTCAATTACTCCGTCAGCCATAAATATCACCTTATCGGATACGTTCTTTGCAAACTCCATCTCGTGAGTAACAATTATCATAGTTCTGTCACCGGACTTAAGCTCCTTAATAACCCTCAGAACCTCGCCCGTAAGCTCGGGGTCGAGGGCTGACGTAGGCTCGTCAAAGCAAAGAATGTCGGGCTTAAGCATAAGCGCTCTTGCAATGGCCACTCTCTGCTGCTGTCCGCCTGATATTTCACAGGGATAGGATTTTGCCTTATCGGAAAGTCCGACGGATGCAAGAAGCTCCTCGGCTTCCTTAATTATAGCTTCTATTTTCTCTGCCTTTTCTTCCTTTGTAAGGCTCTTATCTTCCTTTACTCTAAGCTTTGGAGCAAGGGTCAGATTGTCGATTACGTTATACTGGGGAAAAAGGTTGAACTGTTGGAACACAAGACCCATACGGAGTCTTTTATCTCTTATTTCCTTATCGGTGTAGCTATCCTCTTCCTTAGCGTCGATTATAATTTCGCCGTTTACGGAAATTGTTCCCGCATCAGCCTTTTCAAGAAGATTAAGACATCTTAAAAGTGTAGTTTTTCCGCTGCCGGAAGAACCGATTATGGATAGCACCTCGCCCTTGGAGAGTGAAAAATCAATTCCCCGAAGGACCTCTACGTTACCGAAGCTTTTATATATTCCTTGTACTTCTAAAAATTCCATATTTTACACCTTGTAATAGCTTAATTTCTTCTCAAACCAGCCGAAAAGAAGGGTGAGAACGCCGACAAATGCAAGATAGAATACCGCTGTATAGAACAGAGGCCAGATTATAGCGTGAGCCATAAGCTCCTCAGCCACAAAAAGAATCTCCACAACTACGATAACACGCGCAAGCGCTGTATCCTTAACAAGAGTAATGATTTCATTACCCATAGGAGGCACGATTCTCTTTATGACCTGCATAAGAGTTATTCTTGTGAATATCTGGAATCTCGTCATACCGAGAACCTGTCCTGCCTCTATCTGTCCTCTCGGAATAGCCTCAATACCCGCTCTGTATATTTCTGAAAAATAGCAAGCGTAATTTATGGAAAACGCTATAATAGTCGCTGTGAAGCGGTTGAATATAGGTGATCCGAATAAGAATCCGGGAAGATAGAATACGATAAAGAGCTGAAGCATAAGAGGAACGCCTCTTATAATCCACACGAATACTCTTACGACCGCCTTAAGCGGCTTAAATTTAGACATAGAGCCGAAGGAAATGATAAGACCTAAGGGAAGCGCAAACACAAGTGTCAACGCAAATATGGCACAGGTCATACCAAATCCGTCGAGCAAATTTAAGGTTACTTGCCAAAAAGTCATTATTTACCTTTTTCTATAATTATTTTGCAGTCTTCAATGCCATGAGAGTATCTGTGATATGTACGTTGTACTTTTCAGCAAGAGTCTCAAGCTTACCCTCGTTAAGAAGCTCTACAAGAGCATCATTGATCTTTTCGTCAAAGTCGCTGTTCTTTCTGCAACCGATGGAATATACTTCCTTATCGATATTGATAGCCTCAACGATAGCAAGGTCGGAATAGTCGCCCTTACCAACGAGCTGCTTAGCCAAGAGAACGTCAACTACGGCAAAATCTGCAGAGCCGGACTTAAGCTCCATAAATGTTTCCATCTGAGCTGTCTTACCAACAACTGCTACTGTTGTAACGCTCTTAGCATAGGATTCACCTGCGCTGCCTGTTTCAGCAGTACCTGTCTTGCCGGAAAGAGATGCAGCGGATGTGTAGTTTGCAAGAGCGCTCTTCTTTACAACAACGCACTGAGCGTTATCAAGATAAGCGTGTGTAAAGTCAACCTTATCAGCTCTTTCGATACCGTCGCTATCCTTTGTGTTGGATGTAAATCCGTTCCAAATACAGTCAATGTTGCCTGTCTTAAGCTCAATGTACTTGTTGCCCCAGTCGATCTTCTGGAACTTAACGTTAACGCCAAGCTTTTCTGCAACCATCTTTGCAAGCTCTGTATCAAAGCCTGTAAGAGTACTCATATCGCCTTCAACTGTGCAATAGTTCATAGGCTCATAAAGTGTGATTCCGCAAACGAACTCACCCTTTTCCTGAATGTTATCCCAATCACTCTTCTTGCAGGATGTGAGTG
Organism: Clostridia bacterium; assembly: GCA_017508405.1. Lineage (GTDB taxonomy): Bacteria > Bacillota > Clostridia > Oscillospirales > CAG-272 > RGIG2000. The sequence goes on along the minus strand of JAFVYY010000067.1, from coordinate 6,507 downwards.
TAAGAGATATTGTAGCGATCATAAGAACCGCCAAAATTACTGAAATAATCTTTTTCATTTCTTTTCTCCTTTGTATTATACTTTAGTCTGCTAAAGTGCTTTTACATTATAGCACAAAGAGCGCGCAAAGTCAAGTAATAATATATAAATAATGAGAAAAACAATCATTCCCCCTCCGTTATACACATTTTGCGAGTAAAATTAAGCTTATTTAAGCTATATTTAAGTTACAGAGTATATACTTAAACCAACACGGGGAACGTAAATAACGTTTCTCTTAATTTGAAATAAATATTTTCTGCAAGGGAAATATCAAGAGGGTTGATTCCCCTTCCGCATTCCAAGGTGAAGGATGGCTTATTAAATTCTTTTATAAACCAATCGGTAAGACCTCCGTAAGACGCCATCCCCTCCGCCTCGGATAGAGCGTATCCTGTCATTTTTGATAATCGGTTTGCTATAAAAGATGATTTTGGTGCTTCCTTTCCTCTTGATCTATAAAAAATCTCCTCACCCTGTGTATGAAAAGTAAGTAAACCATTTATCTTATCCTCATTAAATCTTATATATGACGCAAGGGCGGCGGTTTCGTTCTCGCTTTCGGGAGCCTCGCCGCTGTATTTGGTTTTTCCGGGTGTCAGATTATTATCGGACTCGAGTTTTTTGTATTCCTCAAAGTACGCATCGTAATTGTGGTTTAGATCAACACCTCTTCCGTTAGCGCTCCAATGGGAAAAATCCTCGCTTCCCATATTGTATTTAATAAGTCTCTCTCTTAGCGGATTAGATTCGTCAACTCCGCAAAGCCGATATTCAACTCCGTCGGGGTTAAGCATCGGTACTACTCTTATCTGCCGCATTTTATGTAGGACTCTTGTATTTATGCCGTAGGCATATCTTCCGTTACTTATACATTCCGCATATTCCTCTATGAATTTAACCATAAGATGGGTACAGATATTTTCCATAGCGTGATGAGTGGAGACGTACATTACTCCTTTCTTTGCGCTTTCATCACCTATCGTAATCATAGGAATTGGCTTTCCCAAAAGAGATTTTCCGATATATGACAGCTTTAGAAAGCTGTATTTTTCACTTAAACCTTGCAGCTTATCTGTCAGTCTTTCGTGGGTGAATTCCTTATTTTCGTTCATATTTAACATATTACCCCCATTTTACCTCGAATTTTTTATAAAAAATTTAAAAGTTTTTTCGTTTTATACTTTATTTTTTATTAAATATATGATACAATAAACGCAATGTTGTTAAAAAAGGTGTTTTATGAAAGAAAAAAGATTTTACAAGCTTGCTTTTATTTCAATTCTCGGCACTGCTGCCCTCTCTGTTATATTTTCTCTGATATTTTTTATATTGGATGAAAGTATAGACGGCGGAACCTTTATGTACATCCTTTACTACGTTAAGGTCGTATGTGATCTTCTTGCTAACTTTGTTGGCTATTCAGCAATCGTATACGCCATGACTCATTTTGGATGGTACGACAGTTTAAAGGTTGCCGGTATTTATTTCTTATCCGTTCTTGCATACTGGATATATCAAACGATAATATATACTGTTTTCGGAAGCGATATATCATCAACAACCGCAACATACGGAGAATCCGTTTTGGATCTATTTGTGTTTAACGCATTTTATTACCTCGGTCAGCTCGTTATTACTCTTATGGTGCCTGTGCTTATATTAATGCTTATATGCCGCAAGTACACCAAGGATAGGGAGTTTGTACCGTTTGATAAATTCGTTACATTTAAAAATCCCGTGCAGAAGGCAATGGGCATCTTCTGTATCACGTTGGCAGTAATAAACGTGCTGTCCTTCCTCTTCTTTAATGTTTTGCCCTTCCTTATTCAAGAGGAATTTTACATTTACTTTGAAGATTTCAAGACCATAATGCTCCAGTCGGCGCTTACAATTCTTGAAAATGCTCTTCTTTACGTTGCCGTTCAATATATTGTGTTTATACTCTCTTTCAGGTTTTTCGACGCCAACCTGCACGAGTAAAGCACAATTGTGAATAATAAAAAATTAAAACAAATCGCAAAGGAAACATCATGAAAAAGAAAATTATTTGTTTATTTCTCGTTCTTGTGTTTGTAGTTTCCCTCACATCCTGCTTCAAGGACGACAGAAATTACGATTACAAGGATATGTCAAAGTACGTAACACTTCCCCAGTATCAGGGTCACAAGGTTGAGGTTTCAAAAGACGTTATCCAGAACTCAATTGACTCCTACATTATGCAGTATTCAACAAGCCTTTACAAGGCTTTGAAGGGTGACGATATCTACGTTAACCTTAAGTTCACAAAGGTTGTTTATCTCGACAACGACAATACCATCGATCAGAAGGGTAACGTAATCGAAGAGCTTTCAAAGACAACTTATTTTATCGACAATCTCGGCGACGGTAGCTACAATAAAACACTTGAGGATATGATTATCGAGTGGGGCGTTGAAATAACAAAGACTGTTGAAAAGATCATTACTCTTCCCAATGACGAAATGTTTGGCGAGCATCAGGGTGAGAAGGTTTACTTCTCCTGCCAGTTCGTTGACAAGGCTTGTCTTAAGGGCGACGTTGTTAAGGTTAAGTATACAGGCTACCATCTTGATGACAAGGGCGAAATCAAGCTTAACGACAAGGGTGACAAGGATTCCTTCGATTCAAGCGAGGGAGCTACATTCTACCTCGGCTCTCACCTTGCAATAGACGATTTTGAAAACGGAATCGTTGGTATGCGTCTCGGCGATACAAACAAGAAGCAGATCAAGGCTACATTCCCCGAAGATTATGCAGCTGAAGACCTTAAGGGCAAGACAGTTATTTTCGAGGTAACTGTGCTTGAAATCAGAATCGTTCCCGAATACAATGACGAATTTGCTAAGAAGCTCGGTCACGATACAACAGAAAAGCTCGAGGCTGCTATTCTCGATAACTATGCTTATACCGAAATGAATAATTGGCTCTACGAAAATACAACCTATCTTGAATTCCCCAAGAAGGAATACAGAGCTTTGAGACGCTCCTTTGAAGAGCTTGATGCACTCTATATGTCAAACTACGGTATTACATTTGAAAACTTTGTTCTCATGTCCTACGGTATGACAAAGGATGAGTACATTAAGGATTCCATGAAGGCTGACCTTCTCTACTACGGTATTGCACAGGCAAGAAATCTTATTCCCACAGATGCTGAAATTGCAGCAGCTAAGGAAGCTCTTGTTGAGGATTACACACAGAACTATCTTTCACAGTACTCCGGTATTACTAAGGACCAGGCTCGTGAAATGGCAATTGAAACAGTTGAGCAGCAGCTCGGTACTGCTTCAATTTACAACGAAGCAATTTACACACTCGTTGAAGCTCACATCAAGGCAAGCTATACTGTAACTCTTACAGACGCTACCTTTGAGTCTGTTACAGTAAAGAAATAATATTTACAGTCCCGACTGCTGAGTCGGGACTGCTTTTATTTAAAATAAAAAGAGATTTTGCAAAACACAAAATCTCTTTTTCTTATTCCTCGCACAATATTATCTTATGCCAAAATTCTCAAGAACGTAGTCCATATCCTTATCGCCTCTACCGGAAAGGTTGATAAGCACGGAGCCGTGATCCATAGTCTTTGCAAGCTTCATACCGTATGCAACCGCATGAGAGCTTTCAATAGCGGGGATGATGCCCTCCATTCTTGCAAGCTTGAAGAATGCATCAATTGTTTCCTCATCGTCAATTACGTCATACTTTACTCTGCCTATTTCCTGAAGGAATGCATGCTCAGGACCGGAGGAGGGATAATCAAGACCGCTGGCAACGGAGTAAACGGGAGCGGGATCACCGTTTTCATCCTTAAGCATAATGCTGTTAAATCCGTGCATAATTCCTTCTGTACCGTACTTAAGGCTTGCTGCGTGATCACCGAGCTTCGGACCTCTGCCAAGGGGCTCAATACCGTAAATGTCTACAGGATCGTTAAGGAATCCCGCAAAAAGTCCTGCGGCATTGGAGCCGCCGCCTACGCATGCTACGATGGATGTGGGAAGATGTCCTGTCATATCAATAAACTGTTCTCTTGCCTCAACACCGACAACGCTTTGGAAATCTCTTACCATCATGGGGAAGGGATGGGGGCCAAGTACGGAGCCGATACAGTAAATACAATCCTTATATTCCTTGCTGTATGCATCAAACGCTGCATCGACAGCTTCCTTAAGTGTTGCAAGTCCGTGCTTAACCTCGATTACGTTAGCGCCGAGTATCTTCATTCTTGCAACGTTGGGAGCCTGCTTTTTAATATCAACGGAGCCCATATAAATATCACATTCAAGTCCGAAATATGCAGCCGCAGTTGCAAGAGCAACGCCATGCTGACCTGCGCCTGTTTCCGCAATCACCTTTTTCTTGCCCATATACTTTGCAAGAAGCGCTTCTCCCATACAGTGATTAAGCTTATGCGCGCCTGAATGGTTAAGGTCCTCTCTCTTTGCGTAAAGCTGAACCTTACCGCCAAGATAGTCGGAAAGACGCTCAAGATGTGTTACCGGTGTGGGTCTGCCCTGAAATTCCTTTCTGATTCTGCGAAGCTCTGCAATAAACTTTCTTGACTGGCATATGGAATAATATGCCTCTGTAATCTCTGCCATTGCGTTTTTAAGCTTCTCATCAATGTAAACTCCGCCGTATTTGCCGAAGTAACCGTTTTTATCGGGGTAGTTATTAAAATAGGTATCAAAATCAATTCCGTTAAGCTTCATTATGCTTTCCTCCAAATATATTTAAAATGGGTTAAATCCAATTAAACTGCGCCTTATAAATCAAGGCTTGCCATCGTTTATACAGCATTATTTCTCCTTACTGAGAAGATATGTAAAAAATAAAAAGCCCAAGCATCCAAGGATGCTTGGGACGAAAAACCGCGGTGCCACCCAAATTAAAGATTACTCTTCTTCTCATTCATACGTTAATATGATATGCCTGTAACGGTGCATCTCCGTCGTAGCCTACTTTCAGTTCAGCCAGCCCTCAAAAGCCCATTCACGCTTACGTCCTGTAATGCTCACACCAACCGCATCTCTCTGTGACAGTCCTGAAAACGCTACTATTCTTTCTCATCGGTTTATTTAATTTTAGCACTCATATAATTATTTGTCAATAACTTTTAGAAGATTTTTCAATTTTCTTTTTCAAGGTAATATGTAGCCTCCATATCGGCTGTAGAAAGGGCGAAAGCAAGGGGAAACATTTCAAATGCCTTGCCTACGTTTCTTTGATCGTCTACGTTTGAAAAGCCCATATGGTAGCGTATAGCAAAGGCTTCTTCTCTTGTGAGCTTCATAAAGGGCGAAATCATATAAACGCTCTTTTCACCGTGTCCGTAAGGAAGCTTATCATCAAATTCAAAGGTTGGAACCTGCTCCCATTTACCCTGCTCATTCTTTACGTTTCTGTATCCCGGCTTGTATACATTCACCTTGCAGATGTCGTGGAGCAAGGAAACTATGGCAATCGTTTCATCGGAATAAGAAAGCTTAAATTTCTCTTTAACGTACTCTCTGTTAAGATAAGCGCTCAGACAGTCGTATACGTTCAAGGAATGGTCAAGAAGTCCGCCCTCGTATGCGCTGTGGTATCTTGCGCTGGCAGGAGCCGTGAAGAAATCGGATGATATAAGGTAATCAAGAAGCTTATCTGCTCCCTCTCTCTTTATTTTTGTCTTGAATATATTTATAAATCTGTCTCTTGCCGTCATTTACTTTTCCTCCATTATAAAATCTATCATATCTGCTATTCTGTTACACTGGTGAGTTGCCGCAGCCTTTACCTCAGGTACTGCGTTTGATACGGCAAAGGATTCAAAATCCTTTATCATACCGAGGTCGTTGAAATTGTCGCCAACAGTGTATATCTGCGGAGCGTCAAACATAGCTGCATAGGCTAAAACTCCTGTGGACTTGGATACGCCGGCAGGGGGCATGTCAACTGCACCGCCGTTACGGTATCCGGAAAATTCCCCAGGGTATTTTTCATTTATATAGTTTACAAGAGCTTCTGCGTTTTCACCCTTATAAAACCACGTACAGCATTGGTTGAATTCCTTTATTCTCGAAAAATCCGTGGGGATGTTTCCCTTAACGTCCACATAATGTCTTGTAAGACCGTCAGTTATGGAAAAGCTGCCTGCTCCGTGACTTACTGCAAAATCGGCGATGTCCTTAAGCTTGTGATCCGCTGCCTGCTTCTTTTCGTATATAATTTTGCCTGTGTCGTCAGTAATAACACCGCCTGTACAGGATATTATAAAATCAACATCGGGAAATGCATTGCGTACCCAAAAGGACATTTCTATATCTCTGCCTGTTACTACTCCGAATTTATTACCCGCGTCACGAAAACGCTTTATAGCCGCCTTATCCTCTTCGCTTATTTTTCCGTTATAGCTCAGAGTTCCGTCAAAATCAGTAGCAATTATTTTCATTTCAGCCTGTC
>JAFVYY010000066.1 GCA_017508405.1 Clostridia bacterium | reverse complement strand
TGCAGAATGAAGAGTGGTACGGAATAGGTATTCCTAACACCGAATACTACAATAGTATTGATTTGGAAAATGGCAAAGGCGATATTAAAGCTAAAAAAATCGTATTAAATGGTACTGAAAACTTTTTAATAAGCAAACTTACCGATTATCATTATTTTTATGTGCCTATTGGAGATGTTGGCGTAAAACCAAATACCGATTTGCTATGTGACCAATATGATTCCACAAACGAATCCACAAGAGATAAAACTTGTTTTGTCGGCTCGGGCGGTGTGGCTATTCGTGACGATAGGTTTACTACGGCTAACGATTTTAAGACTTACCTTGCCGAGCAGTACGCAAACGGAACGCCTGTAACTCTTATATGTGCTATGGCAACACCCACAACAGAGGACATAGACATCACAGACGATAACCTTATAGGCGTTGAGGGTGGTGGTACTGTTACGCTTGTAAATGAATACGGATACGACATTCCCTGCGATATCGACTTCTTTACGGGAGATAATAAAATTGTCGGCTCAAGGGTCTTTGTAGGTGATTTGATGGGCAGAGCCTCATTTGCAAAATACTTTGACGTTGACGGCAGTCCCTCTGAAAAAACCATTGCGGAGGCTTTAGAGGACGTTACACGTGAGGGCAGTCCTATAAAGGTAACATCAACGTCCATTGGACAAAAGGCTACGGAGGGGCTTGAGCTTACAGTGAGCACCGATGTGCTTGCGAACCCACCGGCAGAGATTGGGGATATAGTTATAGACGCCTATACAGACGCTGAAAACCTTTCCTACATTAATCTTTGGGAGATAACAGGCTTCGATGCCGGTTATTCTACAATGCGTATAGTCGGTATAAACAGCGTAAATACAGGCGGCGGCTCAGCTTCCTTTGCTCAAAAGGCAGAAGCGGATGGAAACGGAAATAACATTGCGGGCACTTACGCAACCAAGCAAGCTTTAAAAGCCCTTGAAGACTCTGCAAACGATTCTATACACAATATTGAAGCTGCCATTGACGGCGTTGAAGCAAACGGTCAGGCTTTAGCCGATAAATTTGACTCCTTAGGAGCTGTAAACGGTGTAGTTGCAAAGGCGGTAACGGCAACAAATGCGGAAAGCGCAAAGGCGGGAAGCGGACTTGATATATCAATCCGTGATGCCTCAGTAAACGCATCCGACGCCCTTACAAAGGCAACCAATGCTTTGGCATCGGCTGCTGAAAATCACACGATAATTCAGAATTTTCCCAATACGTATGCAAAAATATCCGACCTTTCGAACTATTCCTTGCTTACCGAATCAGGAAACAGCGTTAGCGTAAGCTGGGAACCGCCCATCAACGGCGTAAACCCCTATAAGCTGAATATAAAGCTTATTAACGCTAAGGGCAACGAGATCTCCTCAGCGCAAATAGACTTCCCTCTTGAGCAAATGGTTGTAGGCGCTGAGTATACCGAAAGCACTAAGGAGCTTGTTCTCGAAACCCTTGAGGGTACTGTAAAAGTTCCTGTTTCGGACATTTTCAGAGGGCTTATAACGGAATCAAATATAGGTAACCAGACAGTTGCAAAAGCAAGCTTGGCGACCAAAGCCACAAATGACGGTCAAGGAAACGATATTGTACAAACCTACGCTACAAATTCCAATTTAAGCGCTCTTGAAAACAGGGTCGATAATTTAGACTCAGACGGTCAGGCTTTAGCTGAAAGATTAGATTCCTTAAGCATTGTAAACGGTGTAGTTGCAAAGGCGGTAACGGCAACAAATGCGGAAAGCGCAAAGGCGGGAAGCGGACTTGATAACGATATTACACAGGCAAGAAAGGATGCGTCCGATTCCCTTGCAAAGGCTAACAGCGTGCTCTCTCTTGTTAATGAGAACAAAACTCAACTTGAAGCTATCTTTAACGAGGATGCTCCCGCAACCGTACAAAAAGCTAAATATGCGGAGACTGCCGGCAGCGCCGATTATGCGTCCCGATGCCGTGATTCAAACGGAAATCCCCTACTTATCTCTAATATCGTAACGAAGGCTGATGCGGCGGAGCTTTTAGCTTCTCAGGCAAATTTGGCTTCTAAAAACGCCATTGTATCGGCAAGATGCGAGTATATAAAATCCTCTTACCAAGCCTCTGTGGGCACGTTAAATCTTTACCTTAAAACAGCCGATAACAGAGAAATTGCCGTTACGGATTTTCAGGAAGCTTTAATGAGCTTACTTGAAGATTTTATGAGTTGATCACACTATTTAACGTTTAAAAAAAGGAGAATTATATGAAAAAATTTTTAATAGCTGTATTTTCAGCTTTGCTTATTATTACAATGGCTCTTTTCTGCTTTGCGGAGGAGGAAGCCTTGACAGAGGAGCCTGCGCAGACGGATGAGGTCACAGAGGAGTTTTCCGTAAAGGAATATATTACGGAAAAAATAGCTCCCATAGCTGTGGGCGTTGCCACGTCCTTAATTGCCTTCATCGGTGCATTCCAGAAAATAAAATCAACGGTGTCAAGCCTCAACTCCTCAAGCTCAGCCATTAAGGAGCTTAAGGACGTAGCATCGGATACCCTTTCGGGAATTAAGGAAGAGCTTGATAAGGGTATAAAGAGCGTACAGGAAACGGTTAAGAACGTACCCGAGATCAAGGATGATTACAACGGTCTTATTGAATCTTATAAGCAGCTCAAAGAACAAAATGCCGCCTTGCTCGAGGCTCTTAAGACAGGCTTTGAATCAATTCCTCAGGCGGTGGAAAGCGGAGCCGCAAGAAAAATTGCGCTCTTAAGCAATATCGTATCAACGGAGGAGTAAAAAATGAAGAAAAGACTTCTTCTCTTATTTATGTACATATGTTCATTTATATGTAGTATTGCTCCCATAACGGTTTATTTTATTGTAAACAACGAAAAGTACGTTAAAAGCTATGAGGACGTAACAAAGCTCTGTCTTGGCGGATTCATATGCGCAGCCTTAGTGCTCCTTAAAATTTTAGGAAAGCTCAAAATGCCCGCTTCAACCGTAACGTTCGGTATCGTCTTTCTTCTTTCCTACCTTTTAAAGAGCATTACCGACGACCTTATGATCTTTTCCCTTCTCGCTCTTATAGGAGATATTTCCGATAAAATATTCTTTGGTATTCCCATTAACAGAATCAAGGAAAGGCTTCATATTGATAAAAGCGCAGACGAAACGGAGAAACGGGTCGAACGTATTATGGAGCGCTACTTCAGAGGTGGTGTATGAGATGCGATATCAAAAAATTCGTATTTAAAAACGTTGGCTTCTTTCTTATTGCCGTTGTTTCCGCATTATACATCGTCAAGGGTCTTTACACCCTTGACGAAAGCGGAAAGACGGTCATGCAGATCTTCGGCGACGGAGCGCTGTCGGCATCCGTAGGATTTATAATCGGTCACCTGATGCGTCAAACCGGTATTTCGTACGGTAATGACGATATTGAGGTTTTGAAGATAAAAAGCTATCATTCAAGGCTTCTTGACGAATGCTCACCTTACGTAAATCATCTTGATTCCTTTTGCGAGGAAGAAAACAAAAGGTCCTATGAGCTTATAAGAAAACGTATTCTGTCACGGGCGGGGGTAAGCTATGAGAGCTGCTTTTCTCCAAACGGAGAAGCGCTGCTTCCCATAATCAAAATAGAGAGAGGACTGCAAAGAAGCGAAAAAAAGCGTTTACGCAAGAAACGCAACGCCATAAAAAAAGCAACGGAAATAAGGCTTACTCCCCTGACTCCCGAATCCCTTTCCGTTGACGGCTCAAGATATTCCGACCCCTACGATTTTGGTAAAACGGAGGGACAGTATTTACGTCGTCGCGGCGGACGGGATATGGTCAGCAAGATTCTTTTCGGCTTTCTCTTCGGATACTACGCCATATACCTTACGGAAAACGCAAGCGCGGATGCCATAATATGGGCATCTCTTCAAATAGGTATTTACCTTATATTCGGCGCAACTCAGATGATGCAGGCATATATGTTTGTAAAAACCGAATGCGCCCAGCGTATTACACGCAAAATAGACGAATTACAGCGCTTTTTAAACAAATTTGGCGCAAAAACAAGGATACGGTATCAAAATTCACCGACACCGTATCGTAAAATCAAAAAAGAAAGGAAACTAAAAATGCTGACGGTAAACGAATTATACAACGGAAATATAAATCCCGAAAAGGAGATTGAGGATTTTTGCAGCGAATCCTACAAGGACGTTGCGGTCAACGAAAGAAAAGTCATCGAATGCTTGACAGGGGAGCAAAGAGACGTATTTGATAAATACGTAAAGGCGGTAAGATCAGCCCTGCGAACAACAAATTCGGCAAGCTTTAAGCTTGGGGTCGGATACGGAGCCGGAATTTTGTCCCTTGTCTGCCGCAACGAGCCTTAATAACCTATGATACATTTGAAAAAACGGATATAAAAGGCTTAAATATTATAAAAAAGCGCCACTCTGTGTGTACAGAGTGGCGTGTTTTTTAATAAAGGGGCTTTGCGCCGATTTCCGTAAGAATCTTACGGGCAATTATCATGGAGCCGACCCAACCGGGATGAACACGATCCCATGAAATATAAGCGGGATAGCGA
>JAFVYY010000065.1 GCA_017508405.1 Clostridia bacterium | reverse complement strand
GAGTAGTTAAAATATTCCTCGTTCGTCATGTCCTCAAAATAGGTTTTGATAACACGGCAAACTCCGCCGTGGGTGACCAAAAGCACAGTTTTGTCGGGGTGCTTCTCTTTCAGCTCATTCAGGAAGCTGTATACACGGAAGCCCACCTGCATCATGGATTCTCCGCCCGGATATCTGTAGGCAAACTGTCTTTTGTTACCGAGAAAACCGTCGCTTTTTCTGTGAACGCCCTCGTATATACCGTAATTCTGCTCCGTTAATCTTGCATCGATTTCCATAGGAGAGCCAACCGTTTCGTTAATAAGCTCTGCCGTATGGATCGCCCTTTTCAGCGGAGATGCTATAATAAGATCTATTTTTTCATTTTTAAGAGCGTTCGCCAAGCTTCTGGCTTGTGATACGCCTCTTTCGGTCAGGTCAACGTCCGTTACCCCGCTGACCTTCCATTCCACGTTCCACGTGGTTTCACCGTGTCTTGTTACATATAATTTCATTTATGCACTTTCCTTTTGTCTTATGTTTTCCGTAAAGCGCAATTTAATACTACATATTAAAATATTTGATGGAGTTATTATAGCAAATATCCTTGATCACCTGTCCTATTACGTCAAGATCCGTGGTCATCTCTCCGTTCTCCATAAGAGTTCCGAGATAGGAGCAAAGGATTCTTCTGAAATAGTGATGTCTGGGATAGGAAAGCAAGGAACGGCTGTCTGTGAGCATGCCCACGAATGCGCCGATATGTCCCGTTGCGGTAAGATCCTCAAGATGCTTTTCCATACCTACCTTGTTGTCAAGGAACCACCATGCAGGACCGTACTGTATCTTTCCTCTTGCCTCATCGGACTGGAAGCATCCCATAAGAGTCATAATTTCAGCGTTCATTTTTGGATTAAGGTTAAATATGATAAGCTTGGGAAGCTTGCCCTCGGAGTTCAATCTGTCCATAAGGCGGGAAAGCATACCTATACTGTTTGTATCGGAAATACTGTCAAAGCCCGTATCAAGTCCTAATTTTTCAAGCATTACGCCATTATTGTTACGCATAGCTCCGATATGAAGCTCCGTTGAGATATTGTACTCCGCATACAGCTTCATCAGGAAATATGTAAGATATCCCTTGAATATCACGCTGTCGTCAACAGTGGGCGCATTCCCCTCTATAACCTTCTTAAGCACCGCATCAGCCTCTTCTCTTGAGGGTACCGCATAAATCTGTTCAACCGCAATATCGCTTGCTGTTGTGCCAACCTTGATAAATTCCTTAAGTCTCATTTCAAGAGCTTTTTCAAGGTCTGAAACAGACTCTATCTTATGAGTAAGAGATTCCAATTTGCCAAGGAACGTAAGATATCCCTTAGCCTCGATATTCATTATCTTGTCTCCTCGGAAAGCGGGAATAACCTTGAATTTATAGTCCTTTTTCGCAATTTCCTCAAAGGTTGTAAGGTCGTCGAAAACCTCGTTCGTTGTAAACACGTGGGTTACGTTAGAGCCCTCTATAAGGGATTTCGGAGTTACGTTATTTTCCTTGATATAGGCGTTGCACTGATTCCAG
>JAFVYY010000064.1 GCA_017508405.1 Clostridia bacterium | reverse complement strand
GCAATCGAGGTGGCGAAATGATTACAAAAAGAATAATTCCCTGCCTTGACGTTAAGGATGGCAGAGTAGTAAAGGGAGTGAACTTTCTCGGTCTTGCAGACGTTTCATCTCCCATTAAGCTTGCGGAGTATTATTCAAAATGCGGAGCAGATGAGCTGGTATTTTACGATATTACCGCTTCATATGAGGGTAGAGCCCTCTTTACCGACATTCTCCGTGAGGTTGCAAGCAAAATATTTATTCCCCTGACTGTAGGCGGAGGCATAAATACTATTGATGACTTTGACAGAGTGCTTAAGTGCGGAGCAGACATGGTAAGCGTAAATTCAGGCGCGATAAGAAATCCGGAGCTAATTCGTGAGGCAGCGCAGAAATACGGCAATCAGTGTGTGGTAATTTCCGCCGATATAAAAAGGGTTGACGGAGTTTTCAGAGTATTTGCCAAGGGCGGACGTGAGAATACCGGTATGGAAGCAATCAGCTGGATAAAGAAATGCGTTGAGCTTGGCGCCGGAGAGGTGGTTGTCAATTCCATTGATACCGACGGTGTTAAGGGCGGCTTTGATATTGAAATGCTGAAGGCTGTATGTGAAGCCGTAAGCGTTCCTGTTATTGCATCCGGTGGAGCCGGCTCGGTACAGCATTTTATCGATTTGTTTAAGGAAATTCCCGATATTGATGCGGGACTTGCCGCTTCCGTATTCCATTTTGGAGAAATTGAAATCAAGGATCTTAAAAAAGAGCTTAAGGCTAATGACATAACTGTGAGGTTATAATTATGATAAATATTGATGAACTTAAATTTGACGAAAAGGGCTTGATTCCCGCTGTGGTGGTAGACAGTATAACAAAGGACGTGCTGACTGTTGCTTATATGAACAAGGAAAGCCTTAAAATATCTATGGAAAAGGGTCTTACCTGTTTTTACAGCCGTTCAAGAAACGAGCTTTGGTTGAAGGGTGAAACAAGCGGAAATTATCAGCATATAGTTTCTATTACGGCTGACTGCGATAAGGATGCTCTTACCGTAGTTGTTGAAAAGGACGGTCCCGCATGCCATAAGGGTACGGACTCCTGCTTTACAAATCCCGTATATCAGAGCGAAAGCCTTAATCAGTTTACCCTTCAGGGTCTTTACGAGCTTTTAGTGGGCAGACAGAAGGATAAGCCCCAGGGCTCTTATACAACCTACCTCTTTGAAAAGGGAATTGACAAGATTCTTAAAAAGGTAGGAGAGGAATGCACAGAGGTTATCATTGCGGGCAAGGCAGATGATAAAAAGGAAACCGTGTACGAGATTGCGGACCTTGCATATCACGTAATGGTGCTTATGGTTCAGATGGGAATTTCCGTTGAGGATATTCACAGAGAGCTTGCGTCAAGACACATTATTGACCATAAGGTCAAGCAGGAGAAAATGACAAAATGAAGCTTTCGACCTATCATCTTCATACAACCTACTGCGACGGTAAAAACACCGCAGAGGAAATGGTATTGAAGGCTATTGAGCTTGGATGCCCCGAAATCGGATTTTCCGGACACGCCTACGTGGATTTTGAGTGCGGTTGGTGTATGACTAAAGAGAAAACTGAAGCGTACAAGAAGGAAATTACCGCCTTAAAGGAAAAGTATAAGGATAAGATCAAGATCTATATGGGTATAGAGCAGGACTATTATTCCTGCCTTGATACAAGGGATTACGATTACGTCCTCGGCTCCGTGCATTACGTATATAAGGACGGAGAATATCTTCCTGTTGATTTGAGCAGAGATGCTACAAACGAGTTTGTAAAGAAGCATTACGACGGCGATATGTACGCATATTGCGAGGATTATTATAAATTGGTTGCAGACCTTTATAATAAAACAAAGTGCGATATTATCGGCCACGTAGACCTCTGTACTAAG
>JAFVYY010000063.1 GCA_017508405.1 Clostridia bacterium | reverse complement strand
GGCAGAAACAAAGAGCTGAAGGACGAGGCTATGCTTATTGCCTTCAAGCACGACGACTGCGAGCTTCTTTCCCTTGATAACGTATGGCTCTCCCGAACACCGAGAATTTTCGGTTCTCGCTACGGCGGTGACCAGAGCGGATGCCCAAGAATGTATACAATTGCCCGTTTAAAGCACAAAAATATTGATACGCCATTTAATTTTATTAACACACACCTTGACCACGAGGGCGAAAACGCCCGCTATCTCGGTTCCTTGCAGATAGTGCAGGCAATATCCCAAACCGATGAAAAATTCGTTTTGACAGGGGATTTTAACGCTCCGCCCGACACCCCCGAAATCAAGGTCATAACCGATGCTCTTGCCTACCGCGGAGCTATTGACTGTACCGCCGAGCTTGGCCCAACCTTCCACGCCTTCGGTAAATGGAGCGAGGACAGATGGGTGAAGATAGACTACATATTCACCGACGGTAAATGCGAAAGCTCCTATGCTGTACCCGACATAATGGAGGACGGAAAATTCTACTCCGACCATAACGCTGTCGTTGCAATTATAGAGCTATAAACTCTACTACAGCTAATGAAGAATTAAAAAATGAGAACTTTCCGACCTTGGAGGAAAAATTAACCTTAACTCTTCACTCTTCACTCTTCACTCGAATAAAAAAGCCCGCCAAGCGTGGCGGGATTTTTTATTCGTTGGGGTCAAGATACTTTGCGTAGGTCTTGTAGTAATCAATTCCGGAGGCAACGGTCATAAAGGTCATTACCGCAATTGTTACGTAGCTTATAATGTGGTAATCTCTTACTCTGAACCAATAGAACAATACGGGCTCGATAAGAAGAGCGGAAATGCATACAACCTGTGAAAGTGTCTTGCACTTACCAAAGAAGCTTGCGGCAATAACTCCTGCGCCTGCGCCTGAGCAAACAAGACGGATGGATGTTACTGCGAGCTCACGGAAGAATACTATCAAGCTTACCCAGATCATAACGTTCTTAAGAACGGGATCTGTAAGCGTTACCGTAATCGAGAAAAGAGCCGCAAATATCATAAATTTGTCTGCCAAGGGGTCCATAAACTTACCGAAATTGGTAACAAGCTTATATTTTCTTGCGATTTTTCCGTCTATCAAATCCGTTGTAGCCGTAAGAATAAACACAGCTGCGGACACAAGGCCTCTTACAACGAGGTTGGGAATGTAAAGAACACAAGCCACGAATACGGGAACCATGAGAACTCTGAGAATCGTAAGCTTATTCGGAAGATTCATTTTCTTTTTGTTTTCTTTCATAATATTTCTCCTGTCAAATCATATTCGAGAGCATCCTTTATACGAACACGAACGAAGGTTCCCTCGGGAATTTTTATTTTGGATAAGAAGAACACGTTGCCGTCGATTTCGGGAGCATTATCCGCCGTTCTTCCGAAATAGGTTTCGCTGACAGCGTCATAGCCCTCGCAAAGAACGGTAAATTCCTTACCTACCTTGCTTCTTAAATGCTTATCGGCAATTCCCATCTGAGTCTTCATTATAATGTCGTATCTTTGCTCCTTTATCTCCTCATCAATCTGATCTTCAAAGGAGTAAGCCGCCGTTCCCTCCTCACGGGAATAGGTGAAGGCTCCGAAATGCTCAAATTTAGCTTCCTTTACAAATTCGCAAAGCTCGTCGAACTCCTCCTCACTCTCTCCGGGGAATCCTACAATGGCGGTTGAACGTATAGCAATACCCTTAACCCTCTTGCGAAGTGTCTTTATAACGCTTCTTATAAGCTCGCCGTCGCCGTGACGGTTCATCTTTTTAAGAATCTTGTCGGATATATGCTGAATGGGAATATCTATATATTTTACTAATTTCTTGTTTGTTTCAAACTCGGAAATAAGCTCCTCGGTGATCTTTTCCGGATAGCAGTAAAGAACTCTTATCCACGAAACCTCCGTTTCCTCAGATATACGTCTTATAAGCTTATGTAAGCAATATTCTCCGTAAATATCCTTTCCGTAGGATGTGGTATCCTGTCCGACGATAACTATTTCCTTAACGCCGAGGGAAACAAGCTCCTCTGCCTCCTTTATAAGGTCATCAATCGGTCTTGAGCGGAAGCGTCCTCTGAGCTTTGGAATTGCGCAATAGGTACAGCAGTTATCACAGCCCTCGGAAATTTTAAGATACGCCATAGCTTCTCCCGTGGTAACGATTCTGTCACCGCCGAGCTCCACTGTGTTCTTATCCCCGAACTCTGTAAACTTTTCTCCCCTTGCAACTGCCTTAACGGCGTTAACTATACTGTGCACGCTTCCCGTACCGAGAAGAGCGTCCACCTCGGGCATTTCCTTAATTATCTCATCACGGTATTTCTCCGCCATGCAGCCCGTTACAACGATTCCCTTAAGAGAGCCGTTTTCCTTGAGCCATGCAATATCGAGAATATTGTCAATTGACTCCTTTTTTGCGCTTTCTATAAAAGCGCAGGTGTTTATTACTACGATATCCGCATCCTCTGCGTCGGTTATCATATATCCCTCCGACACGAGATGTCCCAGCATAACCTCAAGGTCAAGCTGATTCTTAGGACATCCCAAGGATACGAATCCTATTTTAGTTGCCATTTTTTTCTCCTTCGGCGAATATGCGAATACCCGCCTTGATATCGTTTATACTGTATCCGTAACGCATAAGAGAAGCCATCATCTTACCGACCTCATCCTTTTCCTTAGGTAAAGGATTGTACTTCTGAGAAATGATATAAGCGCAGTTCTCCCCGAAATTTACTCCCTTTAAAGCGGTCTTAAGAAATTCCATAACGTCTTCTCTTTTAAAGCCCTTAACCATAAGCTCCTCAGCAATTTTCATCTGTCCGTATTTCTTACGAAGGCAGCCTTCAAGCTGAATTCCCATTTGCTTCTTCTCGTCAATATATCCTCTGTGCTCCATGTAAATCGCTACGTTTTCGGAAAGCTCCCTTGCGTAGCCTCTCTGCATAAGCTTATTTACGAGAGTCTTTTTATTGTTATCTCCGTATGAAAGAATGGTAAAGGCGTGTCTGCGGGCATTGTCAAAAAGCATTTCTTCTCTTATCTTAAGAAAATGCTCATCGTCTATTCTTTCCCCTTCATCAATATCAAATCTTTCGTACTGCTCGTTTGAAAGAAGCATCTCAAACTTAGTACCCATAGAAGAGGAAATGTGTAAAGTATATCCCTGCTGGGACTTCCTTATTTTTTCTACGGTGTAATAAATTTCGTTTTTCATAGTCATCCTTTTTAATCCAAATTAAGGGCGTCCAAGTCGAAATCTCCTGAGTCGATATCAAATCTATCGTCCTCGGAAACCTCTCCGTTCTCTATCTTCTTTTTAATTTTTTCCTCAAGCTCCTTCATAAGCTCTTCGTTGTCCTCAAAGAACTTTCTTGCGTTATCCTTACCCTGAGCAATTTTTGCTCCGTCATAGGAGAACCAAGAGCCGCTCTTTTCTACAATATCAAGATTTACCGCCATATCTATTATTTCGGAGGATTTGGAGATTCCCTTACCGTAGAGAATATCAAATTCCGCTACCTTGAATGGGGGAGCAACCTTGTTCTTAACGACCTTTACCTTAACTCTGTTACCGTAGGACTCGCTGCCCTGCTTAAGAGTTTCGGTCTTTCTTACGTCAAGGCGAACCGAAGCGTAGAATTTAAGCGCCTTACCGCCTGTTGTGGTTTCGGGATTCCCATAGGCAATTCCTATTTTATCTCTTAACTGGTTTATAAAAATTACGATACAGTTGGTTCTTGAAACTATACCCGTAAGCTTACGGAGAGCCTGTGACATAAGTCTTGCCTGTACACCCATATGGCTCTCTCCCATCTCACCCTCTATCTCCTGTCTGGGAACAAGGGCTGCAACGGAGTCAATAACGACAATATCAACGGCGCCGGAATTAATAAGAGTCTCCGTTATTTCAAGAGCCTGCTCTCCGTCATCGGGCTGTGAAAGATAAAGCTCGTCAATATTTACTCCGATAGCCTTTGCATACACAGGGTCAAGTGCGTGCTCTGCATCTATGAATGCCGCAGTTCCTCCCGCCTTCTGTGTTTCTGCAACGGCATGAAGGGCAACTGTTGTTTTACCCGAGGATTCGGGACCGTATATTTCTATGATTCTTCCCTTAGGGAAACCGCCTACTCCCAAAGCAAGGTCAAGATTAAGAGAGCCGGAGGAAACAACGCTTACCTTTGATTTTTTCTGTTCTCCCAAGCGTACTATGGATTCCTCACCGTTCTGCTTTCTTATTTGGGCAATAGCCGTTTCAAGGGCTTTTTTTCTGTCGTTTGCTGCTTCATTCTTTTCTGTAGCCTTTGTAGCCTTCTTTGCCATTTATTTTCTCCTTATGTTTTATTTCTTTACACGGTAGCCGAGTCAAGTCTCCATCCGGAGGATTCCTTAACAATGACAACCTCTACCGCCTCATTTTCCGTGCTCATTACCGTGGCGGTAATTTTTCTTCTCTTTATTTTTTCTATTTTTATAGTTGTATAATCATATTCGGTAATATCCATTACCTTATAATCTCTGTAAACGGTAAGAAATCCGTCGGAGCCCGTTATATATCTCTGATAGCTTCCGCTTCCGCCTACTCCTCCGAGGGACATATTAAAGGCGTAGTCTATTATGGAGTTTGCGTAGGATGCGGAAAATACCTCTCTTGTTCTTATCGAAAGTATTTCCTGTGTTACGTATATTTCATCAAGGGATACGTGGCTGTATATACTGTCGTATTCTCCGTCGATGCTCTTTTCGTAATCAAGTCCCTTTCCGTAATATATTTCATTAAGCTCATAGGATGCCTTAACAAGATCCTCAACTATCATTATAGCTTCTGTTTCACTTACCTTTTTATTACAGGACGTAAGAATAAGGGATGAGCTTATCAAAAGAATTATACAAAGAATAAAGCTTATAAATTTCTTCATATTTCTTTATTCCTCTGTTTTTTCGGCGGGAGTGTCGCTGTTTTCGGTGCTTTCATTATTTACTTCCCCTGCGCCGTTTTCCTTTGCTTCATCATTTGATGCTTCAATTACCTCTTCCTCTTCCTTTTCGGAATCGGCAAAGGTCATCTTAACTATCTTACACTCATCGTCAAGCTTCATTACCTTAACACCCGTTGCGCTTCTGTTGTATACGGGAATCTCGGCAACTGAGGTTCTTATAATAACTCCCTCGTTTGTTATAGCTATAATATCCTTTTCGCCATCTACAACGCCGATGGATGCAAGCTTACCTGTCTTTTCATTAAGATTATGAGCACGTACTCCGAATATACCTCTGTTTCTTGATTCGAAATCGGAGAAGCTGCTTCTCTTACCGAAGCCCTTTTCGGTTACTGTAAGAAGATCCTTTTCTTCATCAACGATAACCGCGCCTATAACCTCGTCACCGTTACGAAGCTCTATACCGCGTACACCTCTTGCCGTTCTTCCTACGATGCTTACCTTATCTTCGGAGAATCTTGCTCCCTGACCCTCTCTTGTAGCAATAAGAACGTCACTTTCTCCCTTGGTGTGACCGACAAATATAAGCTCGTCGCCCTCATCAAGATTAATGGCTATCTTACCGCCTCTTCTCTTATTCTCGTACTCTGTAACCTCAGTACGCTTAATAACGCCGTTCTTGGTTACCATTACAAGATATTCATTTTCATTGAATTCGGTAAGGGCAATCATAGCTGTTACCTTCTCGCCCTTTTCGATTTCCATTATATTTATTATATTGGTTCCCTTTGCGGTTCTTGAGGATTCGGGAATTTCGTAAACCTTCTTTACAAATATCTTACCCTTATCCGTGAACATAAGAAGATAGGAATGGCTGTTTGCAACCATAATATTTTCAATAAAGTCCTCTTCCTTTGTTCCCATACCGATAATACCCTTACCGCCTCTCTTCTGAGCCGAGTAGGTATCGGCGGATATTCTCTTTATATAACCCGCATTTGTAAGAGTAAGAACACATTCGTGTCTGGGAATCAAGTCCTCAAGGTCTACTTCATCCTCGGAGTCAACTATTTCCGTTCTTCTTTCGTCTGCATACTTTCTCTTTATTTCAAGCAGCTCCGTCTTGATTATTTCCTTAACAAGTCCCTCATCGGAAAGAATCTCGTTAAGCTCCTTTATCTTTGCGTAAAGAGCTGCAAGTCTGTCCTCTATCTTCTGTCTTTCAAGTCCGGAAAGACGTCCGAGGGTCATATCCACAATAGCCTGAGCCTGCTCGTCTGACAGTAAAAATCTTTCCTTAAGATTTTCCTTAGCCACCTGTGTGCTTTCGGATGCTCTGATTATGGAAATAATCTCGTCGATATTGTCAATCGCCGTCTTATATCCCTCGTAAATATGAGCCTCCGCCTTTGCCTTAGCAAGATCGAATCTTGTTCTTCTTACTATTACGTCCTCCTGGAACTTAATATACTCGTTAAGCATCTCACGAAGACCGAGGGTTTTCGGCTCTCCGTTTACGAGAGCAAGCATATTTACAGCGCAGGTATCCTGAAGCTGGGTATTCTTATAAAGAGTATTGAGAATAACCTGAGGATTTGCATCCCTCTTATACTCTATTACTATTCTCATTCCTCGGCGTCCGCTTTCATCGCGAAGGTCGGTAATACCCTCGATTCTCTTATCCTTAACCATATCAACTATGGATTTGATCATCTGGCTCTTATTTACCATATAAGGAATCTCGGTAACTATTATTCTTCTGTGCTCCTCCTCAATAGTAGCCTTGGAGCGAACCATTACCCTTCCTCTACCCGTGGTATAAGCGTCTACTATACCTCTTCTTCCGTAAATAGTTGCGTAGGTGGGAAAATCGGGACCCTTTATATATTCCATCATTTCTTCAACGGTGGCATCGGGATTCTCCATTAAATGGATAGTACCGTCAATTACCTCGCCGAGATTATGAGGGGGAATATTTGTAGCCATACCAACGGCAATACCCACGCTTCCGTTTACCAAGAGGTTGGGGAATCTTGAGGGTAATACGCTGGGCTCTTTTCTTGTATTATCAAAGTTGGGAACAAGATCTACAACGTCCTTTTCAATATCGGACATAAGCTCGTTTGCAAGCTTTGACATTCTTGCCTCTGTATAACGGTAAGCAGCTGCACCGTCACCGTCCACGTTACCGAAGTTACCGTGACCGTCTACCAATACGTAACGAAGTGAAAAGGGCTGTGCCATTCTTACAAGAGTTCCGTATACGGACTGGTCTCCGTGGGGGTGGTATCTACCGAGAACGTTACCTACTGTGGTAGCCGATTTTCTAAAGGGCTTATCCGACGTAAGATTATCCTCGTACATTGCATATAAAACTCTTCTCTGTCCGGGCTTCATACCGTCTCTTACGTCGGGTAAAGCACGGCTTACTATAACGCTCATGGAGTATTCGAGAAAGGCTTCCTTTACCCTTTGCTCCATTTGCTTGCTTACTATCATCTGCTCGGTATTTTCATAATCGAGCAATTCGTCTCTGTCTCTCATATCCGAGCCTCCTTAAATATCAAGATTTTCTACGAATTTAGCGTTCTTTTCAATAAATTCACGTCGGGGAGCAACCTGATCGCCCATAAGAAGTGAAAATACCTCGTCACATCTCATGGCGTCTCCTATTTCTACCTTGATAAGAGTTCTTGTAGAGGGATCCATGGTAGTCTCCCAAAGCTGTTCCTTATCCATTTCTCCAAGACCCTTATATCTTTCTGCTCTTCCTCCGCCTATTTCCTCAAATATCTTATCTCTTTCCTCATCGGAGTAGGCGTATTTTTCTATCTTACCCTTAGTAATTTTATAAAGAGGCGGCTTAGCAAGATAAATGTGTCCGTTCTCAATAAGCTCCTTCATATGACGGAAGAAGAAAGTGAGAAGAAGCACCTGAATATGGCTTCCGTCAACGTCGGCATCCGCCATAATTACTATCTTACCGTATCTTAATTTATTAATATCAAATTCCTCTCCTATACCGCATCCGAGGGCCTGTATAATAGGAATCAAGCTTTCGTTTGAATATACCTTGTCAAGGCGGCTCTTTTCAACGTTAAGAACCTTACCGCGAAGAGGTAAAATTGCTTGGAATCGGCTGTCACGTCCGTCCTTTGCAGAACCTCCGGCAGAGTCTCCCTCTACCAAGAATAATTCTGTAAATTCCTTTCTTCTGTCCTGACAGTCCGCAAGCTTATCGGGCATGGATGAGCTTTCAAATACACCCTTACGGCGGGCAAGGTCTCTTGCCTTTCTTGCCGCCTCACGAGCTCTTGAAGCTGCGCAGGATTTATCTATAATAGCCTTTGCAATATCCGGATTTTCTTCATAAAATTCACCCAGCTTCGTGCAAACTATACTATCTACTATATTTCTTATTTCGCTGTTTCCGAGCTTAGCCTTTGTCTGGCTCTCGAATTGAGCGTCGGGAAGCTTAACGGATACTATTGCGCAAAGTCCCTCTCTCGCATCCTCACCTGAGAGGTTTTTATCTGAATCCTTTAAGAATCCAAGCTTTCTTGCATACTGATTCGTAACCTTGGTAAGCGCATTTTTAAATCCTACCTCGTGGGTACCGCCGTCAACGGTTGCCATATTATTTGCAAAGGTAACGATGCTCTCCGTATAGGTGTCGTTATACTGCAAAGCTACTTCAGCGGTAATATCACCCTTTTCCGCCTTCATATAGATTACGTTTTCATGAATAAGATTTGCGTGCTTAAGGGAGTTTACGTACTCTACGAACTGAATAATACCGCCCTCGTAGCAAAGGTCGTTAACTGTCTCCTCTTCGCCCCTCTTATCCTTGAATATGATTCTTATACCGGCATTTAAGAAAGCCTGCTCTCTTATTCTTGTAAGTAGAGTCTCATAGTCAAAATTTACATCCTCGAAAATATCCGCATCGGGCTTAAAGCGAACGTAAAGACCGTGCTTACCCTCGGGCGCATGACCCTCATAAGCGAAGGGACGGGCAACCTTACCCTTTTCAAATCTTTCCGTGTATCTGTTACCGTTTACACAGTTTTCTACCTCCACCCATTCGGAAAGAGCATTAACAACGGAAGCGCCTACACCGTGAAGACCGCCTGATATTTTATATCCTCCACCGCCGAATTTACCTCCGGCATGAAGCACGAGAAATACTACCTCAAGAGTAGGTGTGCCTGTTTTTGCATTAATACCCTCGGGAACGCCTCGTCCGTTATCCTGAACAGATACGCTTCCGTCACCGTGAAGTGTTATTTCAATAGTATCGCAGTGTCCCGCCATAGCCTCGTCAATGGAGTTATCCATAATTTCGTACACGAGGTGATGCAGACCGCGAAGGGAGGTTGTACCAATATACATACCCGGTCTTTTTCTGACCGCTTCAAGTCCCTCAAGAACCTGTATTTGATCTGCTTCATAAGCGTTAGTGATTTTATTTTCTTCCATTTTTACTCCTTTTTTGTATTTTGAAAACATTTACAAATATTTTCAATCTGCAAAATTTATAATAATTACTTCTTTTTTTATTACCTGTATATCGTGGATGAGTTAAAGGGCGACAAATATATTTTATTATCCCTCATAAGAATAAAAGACTTTGGCAGATCGTAAGAAAGAAGCTCAACTCTTTTTTCCTTTTCCGCATCCTTTAAAAATTTTCTTGTATAAAGGGATACAGTCGATGAGTCAAGGTCGAAAATAGCTATAATATCCTTTTTTCTTACCGCCTTATTGGGACCTATATTAAGATACATTATACTCTTTTACCTTCCTTGATCTTTATAAAGCTTTCATTATTGCTTTTAAATACAGAGGGCTCGCACGTGGTTATAATAACCTGTCTTTTATCAATGGTTGACATAACGTAATTTTTTCTTTTTTCATCAAGCTCGGATAAAACGTCGTCAAGGAGAAATACAGGATACTCTCCCGTAAATTCACGGCTTATTTCTCCCTCAGCCATTTTCATGGAAAGGGCTAAGGAGCGCTGCTGTCCCTGAGATGCATACAGCCTTGCCTCCTTACCGTTTACGGTAATTTTCAAATCATCCTTATGAATACCGTAAAGGGTGGAGCCGTACTTTATTTCTCTTTCCCTGTTTTCCAAATAAAGATTAAGATATTTTTGTCTTATTTCTTCTTTTGTTGCATTTTCGTTTAAAGAGTGGTTTGCGTCGTAGGTTATTTCGGGAATCTCCTTGCCGTCCGTCATTTCCTCAAAAAACCGCTTTACCCAAAAATCAAGCTTTTTTATATATTCCTCTCTTATAACGCTTATCTCCGCACAGATAAGAGAAAGCTCCTCGGAATATATATCCATAAGCTCACGTATTTTATCCTCGTTTGCGTCTTCTCTTTTCAAAACCGCATTTCTGTTGGTTATATAATTATTGTACTTTGAAAGAAGCTTTATATAAATAGGACGAAGCTGAGATATTGCAACGTCAAGAAAGCTTCTTCGTACGGATGGAGAATCACTTATAATACCGAGGTGGGAGGGACAGAATAAAACTCCTCTGAATTCACCTATTATTTCGGAGGTCTTACTTGCCTTTATATTGTTTCTGTAAAAGGATTTAGGCTTGTTTAAGGAAATTTCCACTCCGAGGGAGCCTTTCCCCGAATTATTTTCATATTTTAAAAGAGAATAAGCTCTGTTTTTGCCGAATTTAATAAGCTCCTTATCCTTAGAAGCACGAAAGCTTTTTCCTCTTGCAAAAAGATAGATTCCCTCAAGTATATTGGTTTTACCCTGAGCGTTGTCTCCGTATATTACGTTGACACCCTCTTTAAACTCTATTTTTTCGTTTTCAATATTACGAAAATCTATAAGCTCAATACTTTTTATAATCATCAGTTATTCATTCTAATAGGCATTACGAAATATTTAAAGGTTCCCTCATCCTTATTCTGAGGCTCGATAAGAACGCCTGAGAAGGGATTTGAATAGGACATCTTTATTTCTCCTTCGTCGCAGACTCTTATAGCCTCAAGCAAGAATTTACAGTTGAATGCTATTGTGATAGCGCCCTCCTGATCCTTTCTTATTTCTATTTCGTCATAAACGTTTCCGTTAGAGGAATTTGTTGAAATCGAAAGTGTTTCATCTATTGTAAATTTAACAAAGGAACGGATGCTTCCGGAAAGACGGTCTTCAACTATAAGGGATGAGCGCTCAAGAGCGTTTCTTAATTCCTCAGCCTTAAGATAAGTGGATATTTTATGCTCCTTCGGCAAAAGTCTTTCATAATTTATATAATCGGAATCAATAGTCTTGGAAAATACGGTAAATTCTCCTATTTTGAATACCATGTATCTTCTTGTAACCTTGATTTCCATATCGTCCTCGGAATCCTTTATCATCTTTATAACGTCGGAAAGGGTTTTACCGGGAACTATAAATTTCAAATTAAGGGATGAGCCGTCTCTGTTTCTGCTTTCGAGAGCAACCTTTTTCTCGCAGAAGGCAAGACGGTTGGAATCGCAGGAAACGATGGTAATGGAATCCTCGGTAATCTGGAAATATGCGCCTGAGAATACAGGTCTTGAATCGTTTTGGGCAATGGCAAAGGAAATCTTATTTACAAGCTTTTTAAAAAGGTACTGAGGAATAACGAATCCCTTTTCGCCGAGAATATCGGGAATTGAAGGAAAATCCTCACCGGGGAGGGCCATAATATCGAAATGAGAAAGCCCCGACTCTATAACCGTACGGAAATTGGAATCAACGGAAACCTTAATTTCTCCGTCAGGCAAGGTTTTAATTATCTGAAGGAATTTCTGAGCGTCGATGACGCAATTTCCTTCCTCTATTACCTCGCATTTAAACTGTGTTTTAATACCCTTTTCCGTATCAAAGGTCTCCACCTTACAAATATCGTCGGCGCATACTAAGTGAAAGCCCTCAAGGGAACGAATGGTAGACTTATTGGAAACTGTGTAGGTTGCGGGGGTAAGATAATTTAAAAGAGTCTGCTTATCAAAAATAACGATCATAATATCCTCCGGATAAATGCAGAATGCAAAATGCAAAATGCAGAATTAGTAATTATATTTTATTTTTCTCTATTAGTCCTTAAGGGATTTTTAAAAATAATATTTGGATTTTTCTTTTTCTTGTTTTTCTTTAAATTATATATTTTAATGGCAGTAGTAGGAGCAATAGTCTTAGGGCGTATGGAAAAGGTGGAAAATTCATAAAAATCCTTTATTTATAAGGGTTTTCTTTAATTTTTTATCAACACATGCCCCTTTTTTCGGTTGATAATGGGTGGAAATTTTTTGCATTATTTTGTCGTAAAATTTCTCATTATTTCCACAAAAACCCCGTTGGTTGAGAAAAAGGTGTGGAAAACTCCTTTTTTCAACTTATGATTTTTTACGAAAAACCCTTGATTTATAAGGAATTTTTGCGTTTTCAACCCTTGATTTTGCTTTCAACGGTTTTCCACACTCAAATTCCCGAGCTGATGGAACGGATAAGCTCTCTTACCTCCATTGCGAAGTCGCTGTTTCTCTCAATCTCTTCTTTAATAACTCCCTCGGAGGAGATAACGGTAGTTCTGTCTCGGTTAAGAGCCTTACCTATCTGAGATTGGGAAAGGGTGGTCATGGTTCTCGCTATGTAAACGCATATATGACGAGCCATAGCGATCTCTTTATTTCTCTTTGAGGAAAGGATATCATCCCTTGAAATATCGTATTTTTTCGATACCGCAAGAATAATTTCATCCATTCTCTTTCCGTCGTTTTCCCTTGTGCTTATAAAGTCCTTAACGGCAGCCTTTACTCTTTCTATATCAAGGGCGCCGCCCTCAAGCAAGGATATAGCACCCAGCTTTTTAATAACGCCCTCAAGCTGACGGATGGATGAGGTTACGTTCTCCGCCAAGAAATTAAGTATATCGGAGCTTAAAAGCAAATTGCTCTGCTTAGCCTTTTGCTTAAGAATAGCTACACGAAGGTCGAAGTCGGGCAAGGAAACGTCAGCCATAACACCGGACATAAATCTTGTCTGAAGTCTTTCCTCAAGAGTCTTGATTTCCTTCGGAGGACGGTCGGACGTAAGAATTATCTGCTTATAATCCTCGTAAATTGCGTTAAACGTATTAAACAGCTCCTCCTGAGTGGATATGCGTCCCGCAACGAACTGAATGTCGTCTATAAGAAGAACGTCGGCTCTTCTGTACTTGTCTCTGAACTGAAGAGTAGTCTTTTTCTGAATAGCGTCGATAAGCTGATTTGTAAATTCCTCACCCTTTACGTAGATTATCTTCTTTGTGGGATATTTCTTTGATATCTTATTTGTAATGGCGTAAAGAAGATGGGTCTTACCGACACCCGAGGGGCCGTATATAAAGAGAGGGTTGTAAAGATTGCTCGTATCCACCATATCGTAATCCTTGTCGGCAACCGCAAGGGCGGTGGCGTGGGCAAACTTGTTCGATGAGCCTACGACGAAATTGTCAAAGGTATATTCAAGCTTGAAATTGTCGGGAACCGTAACCTTAAGGCCGTCGGTATCCTCACCCTTTTCCTGCTTTTTAAATCTTTCTATGCTCTCTCGGGAAAGGTCTGCCTCTCCGTTCTCTCTTGAATGAATAACTATCTCGGGCTTGAATCCTACAATGGAGTAAAGGGCTCCGCCGAGCTCCTCGCTGAACTGCTTCGCAATGATATCTCTCTTGATATTTGTGGGAGTTGTAAATACTACCTCGTATGGAGTAAGAGAGATCATCTTAAGGTCGGAGAACCAAAGATTGATAACCGTGTCGGTATGATTTGATTTAAGAGCCTCTAAGAGGTAACCCCATATGGTATCAAGGTCTGTCATATTGTATCCTTTCTTCGAATAGTAACTATAATAAACTGTAAAATAATGAAGTTACTTCAAATATATTATATTTATACATATACTATTATAATATATTTACCTTTTAAAGTCAAGGGAGGATATCAACATTTTTCATTATATAGTGGAAAAATAAGGAAAAATTTTTCAAAAAAGAAACAATATAAAAATAATACTTGAAAAAGGGAAGGAAAAGCAATATAATTATATAAATAGGATTCGGTTGAATCGAAAAATCGTTTTTAAGGATAGAGGGAGAGAAAATGAAGATATTTATTATCGGTGGAGGACAGGTCGGAAGCAGCCTTGCAAGGTCCTTGGTTGCGGAAAACAATCAGATTACCATAATAGATCCTGACGAAAAGGTTTTGGAGGGAATTGCCAATACCAACGACGTTATGTGCTACGTGGGTAACGGTGCATCCTTTTCCGTGCTTCGCTCTGCGGGAATAGAGGACTGCGATCTTCTTATCGCCGTTACGTATTCCGACGAGCTTAATATGCTCTCCTGCCTTTGCGCTCATAAGCTGGGGGCAAAGCATACCGTTGCAAGAGTCAGAAATCCCGAATACGCAGCTCAGCTTTACGAGCTTAAAAAGGATCTCGGACTCACAATGACCATCAACCCCGAGAAGGCTGCCGCCGAGGAAATTGCAAGAATAATCAGATTTCCTTCGGCATCCCGTGTGGAGCTTTTTGCCAAGGGCAGAATGGAGCTCGTTTCCTGCAAAATTCCGAGGGATACTCCCCTTTGCAATATGAGACTTCGTGATATGGCGGTTTCTCTCAATATTAAGGTGCTTGTGTGCGCCGTAGACCGAGACGGAGAGCTTATTATCCCAAGCGGTGATTTCGTTATAAGCGAGGGAGACGAGCTTTATATTACAGGATCTCCCAAGGAGATTGAAAGGGCATTCAGAAGAGCTCAGATATATAAGGACCCCGTTAAGGAGCTTATGATATACGGAGGAGGAAGAATAACATACTACCTTTGCGAGGCTCTTTACAAAAAGAACATTTCAGTAAAAATAATAGAAAATGACAGAGGTGCGGCAGAGGAGATAGCTTCTCTTATTCCCTCGGCCGTGGTATTGCACGGAGAAGCGACGGATGAGGGCCTTCTCTACGAAGAGGGTATCAAAAACGCCGACGCCTTTGTGGCCCTCGGAGACAGCGACGAGGTCAATCTTCTCAGCTCCCTTTTCGCAAGAAGATGCGGAGTTAATAAGGTTATCGCAAAGACGGACAGAGATAATATGACGGCTATAACAAGGGAGCTTGAAATAGAAACGTCCGTGTCACCGAAAATCGTAACCGTTAACAGAATTTTGCGTTACGTTCGTGCCGTTAAGGCGGGTGAATCAAGCGAAAATATAGCATCCCTTGTAAAGATTCTCGACGGAAGAGCCGAAATTACGGAATTTATCTGCGAGGAAGAAATAGAGGGTATTACGGGCAAGACCCTTCGTGAGCTTACTCTTAAAAAGAATCTTCTTATTGCGGGAATTATCAGAAGGACGGAGGCTATAATCCCCGGCGGTAATGACGTTATCCTACCCGGCGACTCTGTTCTTGTAATGACGTCAAGTCATATGCTGACCAAGCTCAGCGACATTATAGAGGACTGACAATGAACAGACGAATGGTATTTTATATCCTCGGCAAGATACTTATGGTTGAGGCAGCCCTGATGCTCCCATCGGTCATAGTAGGCATTGTCTATGGTGAAAAAGCGACCTTATCCTTTGCGTTGCCCATAGTTGCCCTTGCCCTATGCGGATTCCTTCTGAGCTTTAAAAAGCCGGAAAACAGGGAAATATACGCACGTGACGGATTTTTTATAGTTGCATCCGCATGGGTGGTAATGTCACTTTTCGGTGCGCTTCCCTTCTTCTTTTGCGGACGCTTCGGCTCCTTTGTAGATTGCTTCTTCGAGGTGGTATCGGGATTTACAACCACAGGGGCGTCTATTTTGTCCGAAGTTGAGGCATTACCCAACTGTATTCTTTTCTGGCGCAGCTTTACCCACTGGGTCGGCGGAATGGGAGTTCTTGTATTCGTAATGGCGATTCTTCCCCTTTCCGAGGAGCGCTCTCTTTACCTTATGAAGGCGGAATCCCCCGGACCTGTGGTTGGAAAGCTTGTTCCCAAGATGAAGGACACGGCAAGAGTTCTTTACGGAATATATATTGTTTTGACCTTTATTTGCATTATATTTCTTGTCTGCGGCAAAATGCCTGTCTTTGATGCTATTTGCCACGCCTTCGGAACGGCGGGAACGGGCGGATTCAGTATAAAAAATGCGGGCATAGGCTTTTATAACAGCGCATATATAGAGATGGTTCTTGCGGTGTTTATGCTCCTTTTCGGTATAAACTTCAACCTCTTCTATCTTATTCTTCTCGGAAACATAAAGGATGCTTTAAAGAGCGAGGAGCTTCGCTGGTATCTCAGTATTGTTAGCGCCTCTACTCTTATTATATCCCTTAACATTATGAAGACCTTTAAAGGACAGTCCTTCAGATATGCGTTCTTTCAGGTGTCGTCGATAATAACGACAACGGGCTTTGCCACAACGGACTTTAACGTGACCTTCCCCGAGCTTTCAAAATCGCTGCTGGTCCTTCTTATGCTTTTCGGAGCCTGTGCGGGCTCAACGGGAGGCGGAATTAAGATAAGCCGCTTGATAATCCTTTTAAAGAATTTCAAAAGCGAGATAAAAAAGCTTCTTCATCCCCGTGCCGTAACAGTCATAAAGCTTGAGGGTAAGCCCCTTGAAAAATCCATATCAAGGAATACTGTCGTTTACTTTATGATGTATATGGTTATTATGATAGTGTCCTGTCTGCTTATTTCCGTTGACAATTTCGATTTCACCACTAACTCAACGGCGGTGATAGCATGCTTTAACAATATAGGACCCGGACTTGGCGCCGTTGGACCTTTGGGAAATTACGGCGGATACTCCTTGTTCTCAAAGCTGATACTTTCCTTTGATATGCTTTTCGGCAGACTCGAGATACTTCCCATGCTCGTTTTGTTTACTCCCGCCGCATGGAGAAAAAGGGTTAATTAAGCTAAGATACTTAAGGGGGAAATTCTTCGCTTCGCAAATAATATAAATAAAAACCGACAGGGACTGCGTGCTCCTTTAAGGAGCATCGCTCCGGCTCCTGTCGGTTTTTTGTTGTATAAAGAAAGCGGAGATAAAAAATAAGTCTGCGTTCCGATTTTTAAACCGTCCCGGCAGCCGCCGATTTATATGTGCGGCGTAAAACGAAAGCCGTCCGATGGCGGCAGAGGGCAGTCTGCACGCAGACGGACGGATACTTATTTTGCTAACGTATTGAATTTTTTTAATGCGTATGCTAAAATGGTTTTATTCTTTTGAAAAGGACTTTTTTATGACGGATAAGAATTTTAAAAGGGATGGATGGAAATTCGCCTTTAAATCGGCGTTTCCCCACACTCTCCCCATACTTGCGGGCTTTTTGTTCCTCGGTATGTCTTACGGCTTTTATATGAGAACACAGGGCTTCTCCGCCCTTTTCCCGATTATTATGAGCGTTGTTATTTTCGGTGGCTCTCTCGAGTTTGTCACCGTAAGCATGCTCCTTTCCCCCTTCGCTCCCGTAACCACGTTTTTTATGGCGCTTGTAATACAGGCTCGTCATCTTTTCTACGGCGTTTCCATGCTTGATAAGTATAAGGGCGCAAAAAAGCTGAAGCCCTATCTGATATTTGGTATGTGCGACGAAAGCTTTTCTATCAACTGCTCCGTTAAAATACCCGAGGGAGCGGATAAAAATAAGTTTTATTTCTGCGTTACCGCCCTTAATCATTTTTATTGGGTGGCGGGGGCTGCTCTCGGTGCGCTTATAGGCGGCTTGGTTTCCTTTAATACCGAGGGGATAGAGTTCGTTATGACGGCTATGTTCGTGGTTATCTTCCTTGAAAATTGGCTGAAGGAAAAAAGACACGTGTCGTCACTTATCGGTGTGCTTTCATCGGTTCTCTGCCTTGTTATATTCGGAAAGGATCATTTCCTTATTCCGGCTATGGTGGTAATAGCCTGTCTTCTTTCCCTCTTTAGAAAGCCTGTTTGCGGAGGTGACGAGGAATGACGCTTACAGAGCAAATTATAACAATAGGACTGTGCTCTATTGCTACTATGCTGACGAGGTTTTTACCCTTCTTTGTTTTTTCGGGGAAAAGGGAGCTGCCCGGGTTCGTTCAATATATGGGTAAGGCTTTACCGCCCGCCGTTTTCGGTATGCTTGCGGTCTATTGCCTTAAGGGAGTGTCTGTTTTACGATTCAGCTACGGTATTCCCGAGCTTATCGCCATAGCCGTCGTTATACTGATACATCTGTGGAAAAGACAGATGCTTCTGTCCATCGCTGCGGGCACAGCGGTCTATATGGCGCTTATACAGACGGTATTTTAAAAGCAGCCGGCTGCAAAGCAATTTTGCGTAAACAATAAAAGAGAGCGGATGGGGCATTTATCCGCTCTCTTTTTTGATGTCTTGATATAATCCGCAGCCTTGTTGCAGGTGACGTCCTTGACGTGATTTAAGGGCGTTTTTCAGTCGATTTTATATGATGCGAGAGAATTTCCCCTGTAAGTCAGCTTCAGGGAGAAAAAGTCCTCTCTTTCGTCTAAAAGGCGAAGAAATATTTTGTCCCCCTCCCAAATGGGAAGCTCCGCTGCTTTTGACTTTTCCACCCAGCAAAGGGTACCCTCGGAGCAGGAGCCGATTTTTCCCGAATAATCCGTACAGGTAAAAAGATGCATGTACTCCGTTTCGTATTCGTCGGAAACAAAGGTCACAATGCCCCTGTATTTGGGCTTGATAAGGCGAAGCCCCGTCTCCTCATAGGCTTCACGCAAAACACAGTCAAAAGGGCTTTCCCCGTCCTCGAAATGGCCGCCTATACCGAGCCACTTACCGTCGTTGCCGTCGCCCTTTTTTACCGTTCTGTGTATCATTAAATATTTTCCGTCTTTTTCTATATAACAAAGTGTTGTCTGCTTCATTTGTCTTCTCCACTGTTTTTATAAGATTATTTTAGCACACGGGGGCTGCGTTTTCAATAGGAAAGGAAATTTTAAAACCGCATAAAAAAAGCGAAGCTCGGCTTCGCTTTTTCGTTAATCAAGTATAAGCCCCATAATAAAGGGTAAGAGAAAGGTCATAGCAATACCAACGGAAATGCAAAGGAACAAAACGAGAAGAAGCCAAAGAGAGCTTACTTTCTTGGGATATTTGGCTGTAGCTTTCTCAACATTATCCTCGGAAATAAAGAATTTTGCCTTTGAATAATCCTTTTTGGGCTTTTTGAATCTTGCAAAGAAGCTCTTCTTTTCTTCTTTGCTCTCAATTATTCTTGCAACGTTATCGTCGCCGGCGTCCTCGGGTACCTTCTCTGCTTTCTCCTCGGCTGTGCTTTCCGCTTCCTTCTCAGCCTCTTTTGAGTCTTCCTCTAAAAGCGGCAGCTCGTTTCCCACGCAGGATACGGTCCTTCTCAGGACGGAGCCGTCACGAAGGAGAAATCTGAACAGAAAATTGTTCTTTTTAAGCTCGTCAAGGGTCTTTGCCTTATCTTCTCCTATACTGTCGGTGAGAAGCGCTCTTACGAGTGAGCCGATTACTGTCTGAGTAAACCAATATGCGAAAAATGCTAAGAATACACCGATGGCGATGGCTAATATCAATATATTCGTGTCGATAAGCCATCCGAGCAAGGGTGCGTCGTTAAAAAATAAGTACATAAATTATTCCTCGGTTATCTTTCTGCCGCAAAGCTTTACAAGAATGTCCTCAAGGTCCTCGTTGTCAACGTACTCTATTTGCACCAAACGGCACTTTCCTTTTGTTTGAATTTTAATCTGTTTTCCTGTCAATGACATTGCCTTACGCTCTAAATCCTTGATATAGTCAACAATTAAATCGTCGTCAACGTCTGCTTCGCCGTCTTCCTTCTGTGCAGACTCGTAAATCTTGTTGAGCTTCTTTACAAGGGCCTCGGTATCACGTACGGAAAGAGAACGAATAAGAATTTTGTGGGCTGTGTCAACAATTATTTCCTTATCCTTGAGGCCGAGCAATGCTCTTGCGTGGCCTGCGGAGATGTCGCCAACCTTAAGAAGCTCCAAAACCTCCTCCGGAAGCTCCAAAAGACGCATGGTGTTGGCAATTGCGGGTCTGCTCTTGCCCACCTTTGCGGCAACCTCCTCTTGTGTGAGATTGAACTCGCTCATAAGAGAAGCGTAAGCCTGCGCTTCTTCGTAAGGATTAAGGTTTTCTCTCTGTACGTTTTCTATAATGGCAACCTCTGCCGCTCTTAAGGAGTCTGCCTCCATTATAATTGCGGGAATTTCGGTAAGACCTGCCATTTTGGATGCTCTCCAGCGTCGTTCACCTGCAAGTATCTGGTAAAAACCGCCTTCTCCCTCACGTACAATGATGGGCTGAAGCAATCCGTGCTGCGAAATGGAATCTGCTAATGCCTCGAGGCTTTCGGTGTCGAAATACTTTCTCGGCTGATCGTTTTTCGGTTCAATTTCTGAAATTCTTATAGTCTGGATACCGTCTTTTTTGGCGGTAGCTGTAACAACCTTTTCAACAGGGCTGTAATTATCGGCAAATATTGATTCAAGTCCTCTGCCAAGACCTCTTTTTACTGCCATATTCTTCTCTCCTTAGTAGATTTACATAAAAAATTCTGTCCGTTCGAGTATTTCCTTTGCGACATCCTCGTATTCAAGACTGCTTTTTGAATATCTTGAATAGTAATATATCGGTTCTCCATAGCTCGGCGCCTCGCTTAAGGCGACACTGCGGGATATTTTTGTTCTGAATATCTTTTCGCAATAGTACTTATTCAATTCGTCAAACACCTGTGATGAGAGCTTGAGGCGTGAATTGTACATAGTAACAAGTATTCCAACTACTCTTAACCGTGGATTATAGCTGTTTTTTATCCTTTTGATGGTAGACATAAGCTGGGATAAGCCCTCTAATGCGTAATATTCGCACTGTATAGGCAAAATTATTCCGTTGCTGGCGGTTAAGGCATTTATCGTGGTCAGTCCGAGGGACGGGGGACAGTCGATAATAATATAATCAAAATCGCCGTTCCTTTTGAGCTTGTCCATTTGCTCTTTGAGAAAATATTCCCTGTCCTTTTCGGAAATAAGCTCGTAATCAGCCGCTGCCAAGGATACGTTTGATGGAATTACGGACAAATTTTTATAATTTGTGGGTAAAATCGCATCAAAAATATCGCACTCCCTAATCAAAACCTCGTATGAGGTGAATTTTACAGAGTGTTTTTGGATTCCCACGCCGCTTGTTGCGCTTCCTTGAGGGTCTAAATCTATCAACAGCACCTTTTTCTTTAGCACTGCAAGATATGTAGCTATATTAACGGCAGAGGTAGTTTTGCCTACTCCGCCTTTTTGGTTGGCGAATGAAATAACGTATGCCATTGGATATTTACCAACCTTTTTATAGTTTTGTAATAAAAGTATATCATATAAACAGCTTAAAATCAATAGCAAATTAAGGAAAATATAAAAATTCACAAAAGTTTCACGTGAAACAAGAGGAGAAATGAGAGCAAAGGAATCTGCTTCAAAAGTTCCACGTGAAACACAAATTCAAGGGGCAAATAATTTAATTTTAAAGTTTCACGTGGAAACACAAATAAATTATTCGCAATTGTTAAAAGATATTGGCTTTGTTTCACGTGAAACAAAAGGCGTTATAGAGAAATTACGAAATAATTAAAAATTTCCGCATTTAAATTTATAAAAGCATATTTTAAAGTGATTAAAAATAGTGTCAAATGTTGTCGAGCCAATTCCGTAAGTTTTCCACACCCTTGCGGTTTTGCACGTATTATGCAAAAAGAGTAGAATAGGCATAATCCCATCAAAACGGCTCAAAATACAGCAAATTATGATTAAAAACCCATAAAACCACCATGTTTTTGACTTTTTGGTGCATACAGTGGGTTTCAACAGGCAACGTCAGGGGTGTGGAAAACTTTGTTGATAAGTTTTTCGAGTGTTTGATTTTGTCGATTTTTGTCACGGTTATACGCAATAGAAAAAGTTTCACGTGAAACTTTTTAAGGAATGAAAATCATATCATCCAACCCATCGGCAGTTTCACGTGAAACAAATTTATGCGGTTATATCTGAAGCATTTGATTCTTTTGGAATTAATATTGTTAATTCAACGTACTCATCATTTTCGATTCTTCTGCTTTTTATGTTTATTCCGGAATTTTTAACGCTATCAACAGCTCTGTCTATCGCTATATAAAATGATTTTATATCTTTATACGAATTTTTTCTTTTAATTGCTTTGTTGGTTTCCTTTGACAGGGCAATATCTATTAATTCCTCGCTTTTTCCGACGTTTAAGCCTTGCTCTATAATGCTGTTAAGAAGCTTCTCCCGAAGAATTGGGTCGTAAACTCTTAAAAGGGCTCTTGCGTGGCGCTCTGTAAGATTATTTTTTAATATTTTTTCCCTTTCGGAGCTTGATAAACGGAGCAGCCTGAGCTTATTTGCTACAAAGGATTGGCTATTACTTAGCTTTCTTGCAATTTCCTCCTGCGTTAAATTATATGTATCAATTAGAGTTTCTATTGCTTGCGCTTGCTCAAAAATATTTAAATCCTCACGTATCAGATTTTCAATAATGGATATTTCTGCTGACTTTTCCTCGTTTATATCCATTATAACGCAGGGAACACACTCCATTCCCAGCTCCTTGGCGGCTCTCAAGCGGCGCTCACCGGAAATTATCTCGTAATTTTCCCCTGTTTTGCGTACGGTGATAGGTTGAATCATACCGTATTGCCTTATACTGTCCGCAAGCTTTATTATAGCATCGTCTGTAAATACCTTTCTCGGCTGATTTGGGTTTGCGGTTATTTTTCCCGTTTCGATGGAATGGATTATTTGTCCTGCTTCGGATTCGGTTTTTTGATAATATATTTTCATGACTTACTCTCCCTTGGTTTTTTACATTTTACTATTTCCGTATTTATTTTACCATTTCCCGACCTGAAATTTTGTCTTATAACGCTGTAATTAAATGGAAATAAATGGTAAATATGTAAGATACAAGTAAATAATAATCAAATTTACTTGTATCATGGCTATAACCGTCGTTAAAAATATTAAAAAAGGAGTATAAAAATATGATGAATTATATAAACAGATACAGAAGCTCGCCTGAGCGGCGCTGCGCCGTTATCGGGTTCAAGAGCTTTATGCGGATAACTAAAGACTGCGGGGGCGAACTTGGGCTTAAAAATGCCTTTACGGAGCTTAAAACCGTAAAAAAGGGCGTGTATCGGTGCGAAAAGATATTTCACGTTAAGATATGCGATCTGTGTGCCGTAGCGGGAATTATGGCTGTTTTCTTTATTATTAAAAGGAAGAAAAATCAACGTATGGACTGCGAAAGATAGGGTTTTTCTGATTTTGCGCTTTGAAAATGCTCCGCTTTTTCGGTTAACAAGGGGCGGAGCAAAAAATTTTTAAAATTTTTAAATTTTTTTCAAAAAACCTATTGACAAACCGTAATTGTTCTGCTAATATAGTAATAGGAATTATTACTGATAAGGAGCAAGCAAATGAGACTCACTCATCAAAGAGAAGAAATTTTAAGCTTTCTCCGATCCCGAAGGGCGCATTTCAACGCTACGGAAATTTATGACGCTGTAAGAGCGCGGATTCCTAATATCAGCCTTGGCACAGTCTACCGAAACCTCGGTAAGCTCGTGGAGGACGGAGAAATAATTACGGTGGAGACGGAAAACAGAAGCATCTATTATGATGGATATATAGCTCCACACACACATTTTGTTTGTAACGGCTGCGGTCATATATACGACTTTGAAGATGAAGAACACAGCTTCAAGCCGATTAAGGATCAGGGCTTTACAATAAATAAGCAACGTACGGTATTATACGGAATCTGTACGGAATGCAACAAGAAAAATAAAAAATAAATTTAATTACATAAGGGAGAAAATTATTATGGCAAAGTATGTATGTTCAGTATGCGGATACGTTCACGAAGGAGACAGCGCACCCGAAAGATGCCCTCAGTGCAAGGTGCCTGCTGAAAAGTTCCAGCTTCAGGCTGAAGGCAAGGTATGGGCTGCAGAGCACGTTGTAGGCGTAGCTCAGGGCGCTCCTATGGATATTATAGAGGATCTTCGCGCTAACTATATGGGCGAGTGCACAGAGGTTGGTATGTACCTCGCAATGGCAAGAGTAGCTCACAGAGAAGGCTATCCTGAAATCGGTCTTTACTGGGAAAAGGCGGCTTACGAGGAAGCAGAGCACGCTGCTAAGTTTGCAGAGCTCCTCGGTGAGGTTGTAACAGACTCCACAAAGAAGAATCTTGAAATGAGAGTTGACGCTGAAAACGGCGCGACAGCAGGTAAGTTTGACCTTGCTAAGCGTGCCAAGGCTCTTAACCTCGACGCTATTCACGACACAGTTCATGAGATGGCTCGTGACGAGGCTCGCCACGGCAAGGCGTTTGAGGGACTTCTCAACAGATATTTCAAGAAATAAGAAACTGATTCACAGAGCGCAATATTGCGAAATATTTAATACGTCGGAAGCAATATAAAGCCAACGTAAGGGTCGGCATTACAAAATTGATTTCGATATATAAATCTTATAAAAATCTCCAAAACAGAATAAAGAATTTCCAAAAAGCATTTGAAAGCCGAAGGGCTTGATAATAGTCTTTTCATGTAAAATCTCCAAAAAGAAAATCACGGACACTGTGTCCGTGATTTTCTAATTTGTAAGACGAAAACCCCGCCATAGTGGCGGGGTTCCATAAAGGCTATGCCGATGAGCAGAAAGCAAATAAAAATTCAGAGTAGAATGATCTTGTGTCAAAGGCTCCCTTGTGTAAAGGGAGCTGTCAGCGAAGCTGACT
>JAFVYY010000062.1 GCA_017508405.1 Clostridia bacterium | reverse complement strand
CATATTGAGCGGCGCTCTTTCATACTTTATTCCTCAGGGCAGCTTTCAGTATAATGAAGACGGAAGCATCATTGAGGGCAGCTATGTCAAGGGTGAGATAGAGGGTATTGCCGTATGGCGTGTTGTTACCGCGCCGTTTCGCGTATATGCATCCGAGGACGCTCTTACCATTATAATGATAAGCGTATTTCTGCTTATTATGAGCGGAGTATTCAACATCCTTGAGAAAACCGACGGAATAAAGGTATTTATAGGCAGACTTATCCGTAAGCTTGCCAATAAGGGCGGCCCCGTGGTTTGCATTTGCGTTCTCATATTTATGCTTTTTGGCAGCTTCTTCGGTATGTTTGAGGAGCTTTGTACTCTCATCCCCTTGGTAGTGATGCTTATGCTGTCCATCGGTATGGACACTATGACAGGTCTTGGCGCTTGTATGCTTGCCGCCTGCTTCGGCTTCTCGGCAGCCATCACTAATCCCTTTTCCGTAGGGCTCGCTTCGGAGCTTGCAGGCTCAACTCCTACTGACGGCGTGTGGCTCAGAATAGTATTC
Source organism: Clostridia bacterium (assembly GCA_017508405.1). Classification (GTDB taxonomy): domain Bacteria; phylum Bacillota; class Clostridia; order Oscillospirales; family CAG-272; genus RGIG2000. Next base: position 1,779 of record JAFVYY010000062.1, on the reverse strand, counting down.
TTCGGTATTATTTATTTTGTTCTTTGCGCTTTTCTTATGGCTTACATAAGAAAAATAGAGAAGGACCCGTTAAAGTCCCTTACCTACGAAAGCGACGTAAAAGCAAGGGAAAGCATAACCTCGGCAAACGTGTCGGAAATAAAGGATGCAGATAAGAAATTCAGAGTCTACACCACCTTTTTCGCTATCCAGATGGCGGTGCTTGTCCTTGTGGCGTCTGTAAGAGCCATATCCGGTCTTGCCATTCCCATCCTCAGCGTTTCATTTCTCGCAGGCGGAATCGTTTGCGGTATGCTTGTAAGCGAGGATAAAATAAAGGTCGTAAAGCACTTTTTAAACGGAGCAGGGGCGATGCTTCCTGCGGTCGTGATGATAGCTATGGCGTCATCGGTAAAGCTTATAATGACGGAAAGCGGTATTATGGACACGGTAATGAATGCCGTAATTAACGCCCTTGAGGGTAAGAGTAAGTTTGCTTGCATACTTCTTATATATGCGCTTATCCTGTTTTTACAGATATTTATAGGCTCTGCCTCTGCAAAGATCATGCTTGTTGTACCGATAGTGGCGCCGATCTGCGTAAGTCTCGGTATATCCCCATCCCTTTTCATACTCGTCTACTGTATGGCGGACGGATTTACGGATATGATAATTCCCACAAACCCTGTTTTGCTTGTCGGACTGTCAATGGCGAACGTATCGTATACAAAGTGGTTTAAATGGGTATGGAAGCTTCAGCTGATAGTGTTTATCATAACGGTGGGAGTTTTGTTCTTCGCAAGCTGCATAGGATATTAAAAGGCGAAAGCCGGCGTGTATACGCACAAACCGTAAAATAAAAAACCCGACGGAGTGTTTGAATCACCGTCGGGTTTTGCTTAGAATTGCGTCAATCTTGTTTAAGCCTTCCCTGATAAGAGCCTCTTCTGTAAAGCTCCTTGTCGATATCGTTTATCACAGAGGTCTTTTTAAGACTCCATAGGGGGGCAAGAAGGCTGTCCTTCAGTCCGTCCCCCGTAACTCTCTCAACTACAATGTCGGGAGAAAGAAGCTCAAGCTGATCGCAGACCGTATTTACGTATTCATCCTTTTCCATGGGCACGTAGTCCCCGCTTTTATACATCCCCGCAAGAGGAGTGCCGTCTATAACGTGAAGAAGATGTATTTTTATAATATCGGGATGTAATTTATCCACGTCCCTGAGGGTTTTTAACATATGCTCCTTACTTTCGGAGGGCAGACCGTTGATTATATGAACGGCTATTTTAACGTTGGGAGCGCCTTGCCTGAGTCTTGAAAAGCAATCGGTAAACTCTGAATATGTGTGACATCGGTTAATTAGCTCTGCGGTTTTGTCGTCGGAGCTTTGAAGTCCCAGCTCCACAGTTACGGGAATGGTTTTCGACACGGAATTAAGGATTTCTATTTTTTCATCTTCAAGACAGTCGGCTCGAGTGGCTATATTTATCATTACCGCGCCGTCAAAGGACGCAACTTCCGTAAGTATTTTTTCAAAATTATCGGGGGACGTGTATGAATTTGTAAACGCCTGTAAGTAGGGAATAAAGCTTTTGACCGTCCATTTTTTGAGAATTACAGCCTTCTGACTTTCATACTGTTCCTTAAGCGGCAAAAGACCGTCACAGCATCGGCTCGCACTTCCGCCCGAGCAGTATATACACCCGCCAACCCCTCGGTATCCGTCAATGTTCGGACAGGTAAAGCCTGCGTCAAGAGTGATTTTGGCGCATTTTTCCGAAAACGTATGCCTTAAATAGT
>JAFVYY010000008.1 GCA_017508405.1 Clostridia bacterium | reverse complement strand
CCCTTCCCGAGCTTGAGCTTGCATCCGAGCTTTTCGCCCTCTGCGTAAAGCTTGTCAGCGTTAAAAAGCTTCTTAATAAGTAAAACATAAAGCGTACCTGTTGATTCAGGTACGCTTTTTAGAATGTTTAAAAATTATTTCCCAAAAGGAAAAATCGAGTTATATGTGTATAGGGAGCATTAAAGATAAGCCGAAAACCGGTAAGATATAAAAATATTGACAGTAAATTACCAAGTATGGTAAAATATAATTGAAAAGGTGTACGTTAATTTAACAAAGGAGGCTTCTATGAAAAAACTAATATTTTCAATTTTAATAATCCTTTTGTGCATATCTTCTCTAGCGCTGATTTCTTGTAATGGCGAGGTTGATACCACCACTGCTGATCCCGATTTGTTCAACATTACATATGAATTAAACGGCGGAACAAATAACGAAAACAACCCAGTAACGTACAGAAGGGGAGATATTATTACATTAAGCTTCCCTACAAAAGAAGACTATATGTTTATGGGGTGGTTTACCGATTCTACGTTTACAAATGAGATTAAAGAAATCAAAGATACAGAGAATAATTTAACTCTGTATGCAAAATGGGCTCATTATACTGATATATTTAAATTTTATAATGGAGATGGAAATTATAAGGTAAGTATTGCTCCCTATTATAACGTAAATACAGTTATAATTCCTTCTCATTACAAAGGTCTACCTGTTAATAAAATATCCGGAACATCGATTGAACACCATAATATGTTTAAAACGGTAGTTATTCCCGATACAATAGAGACTATCGCAACGGAGGCTTTTAGTTGCGCTGTTGACGATGAGGTTGAAATGTCTCTTGAATATATTATCGTTGATGAAAATAATTCGAATTTTAAATCAAGCGATGGAGTATTGTACAGTAAGGACGGAAAAACCTTAATTCAATATCCTGCAAATAAGGCAGACGAAAGCTTTAATATACCTGAAGGTGTTGAAGTTATAAGTGATTTTGCATTTTCTCGCAATAAAGATCTCAAAAGCATTACTATACCAAATAGCGTTACTTCTATTGGAAGATGCGCTTTTATTCGCAATTCTGCTTTAGAAAGCGTAGAAATTCCGGATAGTGTAACTCAAATCGGAAATTCTGCTTTTAGAAAATGTATTGCACTAAAAAACGTGACTTTATCAAGCAACTTGAAAATAATTGCCAGAGAAGCATTTAGCGGATGTACGTCTCTTGAATGCATAATGATACCTAACGGTGTAACTACCATCAATTCTTTTGGAATTTATGGATGTACTTCTCTTAAAAGTATAGTAATTCCAGAAAGTGTATTGACTATAAATAACAGTGCTATTGGAGGTTTGTCATCATATACTGTTTATTGTGAAGCCGAATCTAAGCCTGATGGCTGGGACGAAAGTTGGAGTAATGGTGCAGCAGACATAATCTGGGGCTACAAGGGAGAGGAATAAGTAAAAGATAAATAGTGGAAAAGTAAAAACACCGATATACACAAAGCCGCTTAAATAAAAAACAAAACGGGTTGTCCGAAAACAACCCGTTTTTATATTTGATTACTCAGTTTTTATTTTCTTCGTTAGACGTTTCAGCCTTTTTTCTTTATGCCTAAGCCTGGGAAGAAAGCGAATATAACAGCGCTTACGGCAAGTAAGAAGGGATAGAACAGGAATGGGATTATCTGTACTGCGGAAACAAGAGAGGGGATAACGCCGCCTGCGTAAGCTACCGTAATTGCCGATACTGCGTATATCATTTGCGCGCCGTAGGGGAGAATACCCTGTACTACGCTGCCGAAAATATCAAGGATGGAAGCGGTCTTTGTATTTGTGATTCCGTATTCCTCGCTGATGTTTTTTGCAATGGGAGCCGCCATAACGATAGCGACGGTGTTATTAGCCGTTGCAATATCCATAGCGGAAACGAGAGCGCCGATACCCAACTGACCGCCAACCTTACCCTTAAAGGTCTTCTTTACCCAGTAAAGGAGAGCGTCGAAGCCGCCAAAGTGACGCATAATACCGCTTAGCATTGTTACAAGAACCGTAACGAGGATAACCTCGAACATTCCGTTAGCGCCCGAGCCCATAGAGCCTACGATTTCAACAAACTCAATACCGAGACAAAGCTTGATTATAAACGCAGCGCCGATGCCGGCAAGAAGCACAACGAACACGTTAATGCCGACGATACCGCCAATAAGAACGAGCACGTAGGGAATAAGAAGCCAAAGGTTGGGGGATGCGGGTGTATATGCGTTTACGTCCGTTGAAGTAAATGCGAAGATAAGTAAAATTACAATAGTAATAACAGCCGCAGGGAGAGCGATAAAGAAATTCTCCTTGAACTTGTCCTTCATTTTACAGCCCTGTGTGGTGGTTGCCGCAATTGTGGTATCGGAAATAAAGGAAAGATTATCACCGAACATAGCGCCGCCGACCACCGAGCCCATGCAAAGGGCAAGGTTGATACCCGTAAAGCCCGAAAGCGAGCAGGCAATAGGACCGATAACTGCGATAGTGCCGCAGGACGTACCCATAGCCGTGGATACGAAGCAGGAAACTATGAAAAGCACAAGAGCGGAGAATTTAGCGGGGATAAAGCTGAGGAACAGGTCCGCAACGCTTGCCGCGCTGTCTCTGCCGAGTATACCTGCAAATATACCTGATGCTAAGAAGATAAGTATCATAGTGGCAATATTCTTATCTGCAAGTCCCTTTGCCATAATGCTTATCTTTTCATCAAGGGTGGTGCCCCTGTGCTGTAAGCAGGCAACGAGAATTGCGGCAAGGAATGCAACTACAACGCTCATTTTGTAAAAGTCACCGAAAATAATTCCAAGACCGATATAAAGCACGAGGAATACGCCGATGGGCAAAAGCGCCCAGCCGTTACCTCTTATTTCCTTTAATTCTTTATTGTCCATAAAAGCTCCTTAATGTAAATAAATGTGTATGGAGATGCTATAAGGATGAATTGATGCATCGCATCATGAATTGGTTTTCGCCATGAATTTTCGCCTTGCTCAATGAATTGAATCGCAACGGTTTAATGCCCAAAGGGCAATTCACGAATGAAATTCAATTCACGACAAGGATTGTCAATTCACGCAACGTTGTTGCGATTCATTGCAATAAATTCGCTCACAGCGAATTTATTGCATCAAGAATACCCTGCTTGGTGCTTTCGTACTTTTCGAGCTTTGCCTTTTCGCCCTCAACTACCTTTGCGGGAGCCTTATTTACGAATTCAGCATTGCCGAGCTTCTTTAACAGTCTGTCAATCTCACCCTGAACCTTGGTAAGCTCACCGTTAAGACGGGCTCTTTCCTTATCGAGGTCAACCATTTCCGCCATAGGAATGTACGCTGTTGCCGCATGGGTGATTATCTGAACTGCGTTTTCACCGTTATATTCGGGAACGACCTCAAGGTCGGATGCGGATGCAAGCTTCTTGAAGAAGTCTGCCGTGGATGCGTTAAATGCGTCCTCATAGCTTGTTGTGATGAATATCTTAGCCTTCCTTGAAGGGGGAACGTTCATTTCGGCTCTTCTTGTACGGATAGCCTTGATAACCTCAATAACCTTTTCCATATTCTCATAATCCTCGGCAAAGCTGTACTTGTCCTTAACCTTGGGATATGAGGATATCATAATGCTTTCACAATCGTCAAAGTGGGGAAGCGAGAGGTAAATTTCCTCTGTTATAAAGGGAATAAAGGGATGGAGAAGCTTAAGGATGTTCTCAAGCACGTATACGATAACGTTCTGTGTAATTATATTTGCCTGTGTTCCCTTTGCGGAGAGGGCGGGCTTGGAAAGCTCAATATACCAGTCGCAGAATATATCCCATACGAAATCGTAAATTTCGGAAAGGGCAATACCGAGCTCATAAGCGTCAAACTGTGTTCTTACGCTCTTTATAAGGGCATTGAGCTTTGTAAGAATCCATTTATCCGCAACTCCGAGCTTGTCTGCAGAGGGCATTTCAACCTTTTCAATATCAAGGTTCATCATAACGAAGCGAGCCGCATTCCAGAGCTTGTTAGCGAAGTTACGGGCGGATTCTATCTTCTCGTCGGAGAAGCGCATATCGTTTCCGGGGGAGTTACCTGTTGCAAGAGCAAAGCGGAGAGCGTCAGCGCCGTACTTTTCAATAATAAGCAAGGGGTCAATACCGTTACCGAGGGACTTGGACATCTTTCTGCCGAGGGCATCACGCACAAGACCGTGGATAAGTACGGTATCAAAGGGCTTTTCTCCCATATATTCAAGTCCTGAGAATATCATTCTCGATACCCAGAACGTGATAATATCGTAGCCTGTAACAAGGGTATTTGTAGGATAGAAATATTTAAGGTCCTCTGTATTTTCGGGCCAACCGAGGGTTGAGAAGGGCCAAAGGGCAGAGGAGAACCATGTGTCGAGGGTATCGGGGTCCTGACGCATTTCCTTACCGCACTTGGGACAAATTGCAGAAGCATCCTTTGTAACTACTATCTCACCGCAATCGTCACAGTAGAAGGCGGGAATTCTGTGTCCCCACCAAAGCTGACGGGAGATGCACCAGTCACGGATGTTTTCCATCCAGTGGAAATAGTTCTTTTCAAATCTTTCGGGCACGAACTTGATCTCGCCTGTGCGAACAGCCTCAATAGCGGGCTTTGCAAGGGGCTCCATCTTAACGAACCACTGCATAGAAACACGGGGCTCAACGGTTGTACCGCAACGGTAGCAGGTACCAACGTTATGGGCGTAATCCTCTACCTTAATAAGGTAGCCCTGAGCGTCAAGGTCGGCAACGATAGCCTTTCTTGCCTCAAAGCGGTCCATTCCCGCATAAGCAGGGTAGTCCTCTGTAATTTTCGCATCGGGAGTCATTACGTTGATAATGGGAAGATCATGACGCTTACCAACCTCGAAGTCGTTGGGGTCGTGGGCGGGAGTAATCTTAACTACGCCCGTACCGAAGTCCATTTCAACGTACTCATCCGCAACAACGGGGATCTCTCTGCCGATTAACGGAATTACAAGTGTTTTACCGATTATATCCTTATATCTTTCATCCTTGGGGTTTACGGCAACTGCAGTATCGCCAAGCATGGTTTCGGGACGTGTGGTTGCAAATTCAAGGTAACCGGAGCCGTCCTTAAAGGGATATTTGATGTGCCAGAAATGTCCTGCCTGCTCCTCATATTCAACCTCAGCGTCGGAAATGGAGGTCAAGCAATGGGGACACCAGTTGATAATTCTTTCTCCGCGGTAGATAAGTCCCTTGTTGTAAAGGCGTACGAACACCTCTTTAACCGCTTCGGAGCAGCCCTCGTCAAGAGTAAAGCGCTCTCTTGACCAGTCACAGGAGGAGCCGAGCTTCTTAAGCTGAGAAATGATTCTTCCGCCGTACTGATCCTTCCAAGCCCAAGCGCGCTCAAGGAATCCGTCACGTCCGATATCATCCTTTGTAACGCCCTCCTTACGCATAGCCTCAACTATCTTCGCCTCGGTGGCAATGGAAGCGTGGTCCGTACCGGGAAGCCAAAGGGTGCAGAAGCCGTTCATTCTCTTATAACGGATAAGAATATCCTGAAGAGTATTGTCAAGGGCGTGACCCATATGAAGCTGACCCGTAATATTTGGCGGGGGGATAACTATTGAATAATGGGGCTTTGAATGGTCGATTTCAGGTGTAAAATACTTTTTGTCACACCAATTTTTGTAAATTCGCTCTTCGAATTCGCCGGGAGCGTAGGTTTTGTTCAATTCCTTCATAATATATCTCCTTGTCTTGATTTTCAATTTAATGGGAATTTTCGCAAAGGGCGAAAATTGTCCGTAATTTTTCACTCTTCACTTTTAGTTCTTCACCCTTCTGTTTTCTTTTGCGGACAAAAGAAAAAGCCCTGATATAAAAATCAGGGCGCAGAAGCTACGTGGTACCACCTGAATTCGTATGCAAGCATACGCACTCAACTCTCGTAACGGGAGACGCCGGTATGGACTACTGCAATTTCACCCATACTGCTCATAAGCTACCTTCACCGCATCCGCCTGCCGTATTCCACCATAAACGGCTCTCTGTAAGGCAACCCTCGGTTACTCCTCTTAATCATCGCATTTATCACATTTTATCATAAGTAAATATAAATGTCAAGGTTTATTTTATAATATAGAAGATAAGTATCGGTTATATATTTATTTGACCTCACAGTTATCCATAGCATAATCAAGAAGGATATTTACAAGCTCGTTTCTCGAACGGTTTGTTTTTGCTGCAAGCTCGTTAAGCCTTTCGGTAGTTTCGTCCTTTATTCTGATGGAAAAGGTCTTGTATCCGTCCTCTCCCTTTAATCTCTTTTTGATTATAAGTCTTTCCTTCATAACATCACCTCAATATATTACTAACATAATTATATATTGACAAACTTGATAAATATATGTTATAATACATAACATAAAATAGAACATATATACAAATAGGCAGTGAAACTACAAATGTTATTTTAAGGAGGTAAAAATGAAGGTTAAAATAATAAAGTTCGTAGTGGTAATATTATTGATGATCAGTTTTGCAATGACGCTGGGTTGCACAGGAGCGCAGGGAAATCAAGGACCTCAAGGTGAGCAAGGACCTGCAGGTCCCCAGGGTGAGCAGGGAGTCGCTGGCGCAAATGGGCAAGACGGCGCAAACGGACAAAACGGTAAGTCTGCATATGAGCTTGCAGTAGATAAGGGTTACACAGGTACAGAAGCGGAATGGCTTGAATCTCTTGTTGGAGCAAAGGGTGACGACGGAGAAAACGGAAAATCCGCTTATGAGCTTGCGGTTGCTAAAGGCTACACGGGAACAGAAGCCGAATGGCTCGAATCTCTTGATGGAGCAAAGGGTGACGACGGACAAAACGGTAAGTCTGCATATGAGCTTGCAGTAGATAAGGGTTACACAGGTACAGAAGCGGAATG
>JAFVYY010000061.1 GCA_017508405.1 Clostridia bacterium | reverse complement strand
TATTGCAGAGAATCCTTAAAATCTCTGCCCGATTCCGATAAACTCGTTTATGCTTACGATAAAATCGTTGAGGGAGTGGCTGTTTCTTCTACTGATATTACCGTTTATAACGGCTCCGACCCTCTTTCCGTTGATGAATTGAGAACTGTTTACGATGCGTACAGACGTGACCACGCAGAGCATTTTTGGATCGGTAACTCCTACACCTATTCCTATACATCGGAAACGGTTACTTCAATAAAGCCAACCTATATTTTAAGCGGAGATGAATTAAGCGCCGCAAAAATAGAATTTGAAAACGCAATTGACAATATCATAGCAGGCGTTAATTCTTCAATGACGGAGTACGAAAAGGAAAAATACCTTCATGATGCCCTTGCTATACAGGTTACATATATTGAAAGTGAAAACGCACACAATGCCTACGGCGCTTTAGTTGAGGGCAAGGCAGTTTGCGAGGGATATGCCGAAGCGCTGCAATGTCTTCTCCACCGTGTCGGCATTCAATCCTTTATTGCCATAGGCTCAAGCATTAACCCATCGACAAGCACGTCAGAGGGTCACGCTTGGAACACAGTCAAAATTGACGGAAAATACTACCACCTCGATTTAACGTGGAACGATCAGGGCTCAAAGCTCTTTTACGCTTACTTTAACGTTTCCGACGAGATTATTAAAAAAGATCATGTAATTGATGAAGCTCCTTTTCCCTTACCCGAATGTAACTCCCTTGATTCCTTTTATTTTAAAAAAGAGGGCGGTCTTTTAGAAACCTACACCGTTGACTCGGTAGGTCAGCTCCTTAAGTCCAATTCCTTGACTGCTTCCTTTTATATTCCCGACGGAACAGATGAATTTATCGTCTGGTTTAAATCAAACGTATCCAAAATTGCGGAAAAGGCAGGGGTAACATCCACATTTACCTACGCCTACTCTAAAATCGGTGATGAGGTAATCATTTATATTAACACCTGCTTCCACACAAACGTTTCCGCAGTAGCAAAAAAATCAAGCTCCTGTACGGAAAACGGCAATATTGCCCACTATAAATGTGAAAGCTGCGGTAAACTTTTTGAGGATGCTTCAGCAAAGAAGGAAATTCTCAACGTAAACAGCGTTATAATCCCTGCGGGGCACTCCTTTACAGACACATCCGAGGAGATTTCACGCTTGAAATACGAGCCCGTGGACTGTAAGAGCCACTATCAGTATTACTACGGATGTTCAAAATGCGGTGAAATATGTGCCGATAAATATTTCGAAAGCGACAGGGTCGGTCCCCACTCCGCAGTCTTCGTACAGGGATATGATGCGACATGCTCAAAGGAAGGTCAAAAATCCTACTATTCCTGCTCCTGCGGTAGATATTTTGAGGATCATGGCGCAAAAAAAGAGATAACGGATATAAAAAATTACGCAACTCTTCCAAAAACCGCCCACGGCAAAACAGACGCCTTAGGCAGATGTACAGTCTGCGGAGAGCTTGCGGAAATCACCGACGGAATAATGAAAATAGGCATTATAGTGGGATGCGCACTTATAGGCTTGCCTATTGTAATTATGATACTTAAGAAACTGTTCAAAAAGAAGAAGCAATAATAAAACTACTCATCAACCAAGCAAGCTTGGATTATCATTCCCTCACAAGGGAAGGCTAATATAAAAGCAGATTTGCGTTCAAGCAAATCTGCTTTTAGCTATATTCGTTTTGTTACATATTGTAACATAATAATTGTAACATTTTGTTACACTAAAGTCAAGAGCATTATTGATTTTGGGAGAAGGTTATGGTATTGAAGGGCTTACGAGAAATAAGGAAAAGTAAGAAGCTGTCTCAGGTTAAGGTTTCCATGGACTTGAACATATGTCGTGAGGCGCTTTCTCACTATGAAAACGGCAGACGAAGTCCCGACATTGATATGCTTGTTAAAATGTCCGAATATTTCAACGTTTCCATAGATTATCTTATAAGAGGCGAGGAATTTAATAAAAAGTAAATTTAAAAAGCAGATTTGCATTTTCGCAAATCTGCTTTTAGTTTTTATTTGGCATTGAAATAACGGCTGAAAGCTGTATTTTACTTTTTACCAATTACTTATTAAAAGAACACGTCCTTTGCCTTCTGCTTGATTTCCTGAGATGCGATAAAGGGGATTCTTGTTGTATAGCCTGCTCTTGCGGCAACGATCTGCTTCGTGGGCCATGCAAATACGTCTCTGTTCCATGCGTTTACTGTGTCGTTGTAAAGCTCTCGAGCGGCGGTAATCTCTCTCTGGAGATACATATTCTGCTGCATAGCGTCTGCAATTTCATTATGAGCCTTAAGGTCAGGATAGTTTTCAAATGCGATATTTACGCTGCGGGAGATGTTGTCAAGAGTTGCGGAAAGCTCATTTCTCGCTTCGTCACCTGCGCCGCTTCTGTACTTAGCGATGTTTTCAAAGGTGGTCTTATCAAGGTCGATAGCCTTATCCACAAGACGAGCGCAGTTCTGAAGAACAACTACTCTCTGCTCGAGGAAATTGTCTATCTGGGATGCGTTACGCTGAATCTTCTGCTCAAGCTGCTGAAAATAGTTTTTAGCCTTGATCTTCTTGAAAAGGAATACAACACCGGGAATTATTGCGAGAACCCACAAAAGTATCTCAAAAATTGTTGAGCCGATACCCACCTTAACGGGAATCTTCTTTGCGATAACGTGGGTGTCAAGTCCCTCCTCACGAATATCGACAGTGCTTAATTCGTCTAACTGATTTGCCATAAATTTATCCTCCGTTTACAGTATTTTTCCTATTAAGCCGTGAAGCAGAACGCACTCGGCAAGGCTTTGCTCCTCGGATTTTCGTTTATCAAATTCTTTTCTTGACATTCCTGTTCCCTGAACTGAAATGTTGGTTGTTCTCGTAACGGGTATATACTCCGTCCAATGAACGGGAACACCGTGCATTCTTCCGTCACCGCCGAGGGTGGGAATATAATCAATATGCTCCATTGTGGTATAGCTGTTAGCCGTAACCGCCACCGTATCGCTGCCCTCTCCCTTTTCCACAAGCTCGGTCTTCAATATTCCGTCTCCTATGCTGAAGTCGGGCATAAAGCGGGATTTGTCAAAGGCGTTCGCCACAGCCTCATGCTCATAATAAGGGTAATTAGACATAAACGCTTCGGGAGTTTCAAGGGATTTACACGGCTCCTCAAGATATGCGGGAACACAAAACAGCGGAGCAAAATCAAAGAATACCGATTTAAAGAATCCCATATTGAAGCTTATAAATTTCTGTCTTGCAACGTCAATATCAAAGGAATAATAATTAGACGGCGGAGTCGCCATATTCCAATTCTGAGAATGGTTTGACGTGATGATATTGAATCTCTTATGCTTGGTAAAATAGAAATCGTCGCCGAAGCCGGTTTTACTTGTCACAAGGTCAACAACGTTCTTTTGGGCAAGGGGAGTATACATAAGACGGAATTCCACTTCATCGGTTCTGTTCTCCGCTCCAAATAAAACGTCAAATTCGGAGTTGAACATCTCCTGAAACGTGCCGCCCTTGGTAAGAGCCTTCTGCGCCTTTTTCTTAAGTTTCTTTTCTCCCTTTTTAACCTTCTTTTCAATATCCTTGTCGTCCATATTTGATTTAACCTGAGGAGCACGGCTGAAGGTAAGCTTAGGCGCCGCCTGTGAGCCGTAGGCAAGGTAATTATTATAGTGATAAAAGGGCTTTGGCTTTACGACGGAAGCCGTAAGCGTCTGTGTCCTGCGTCTTGTCCTTGTCTTTCCGTTACTGTCACGGTAGGTCTCCGTCCAGCTTATAACCAAGGAGCCCGTATAGGTAACGTTCTTAATTTCATGCATATAGCATTGACAGAACAGAAACGGATTGCCCTCGAACTTACCCGAAAGGGCGGCAGTCATTGAGCATTCCTGACTCTCAAGGTCAATGAAATCGTAATGCTTTTTAAACAGCTCCTCCTGTTCCTTTGTAAAGGTGCTTTCAAAGTCGATCTCCGGCAAGGTGGTTTCCATAAGGGTGAGAGTATCACGCTCGTCGAAAAGTCCGTTCAAGGGCGCCATCTGCCCCCAAGCCTCATTAAGAAGCCTTTGCGCTGCCGCTTTATGAGCGCTAAGCTCCTCGGCTAATCCCTTTATCCTCTTATTAATCCTTAAGAATATAAGAAGAAGCGATCCTACGGTAAGACCTATACCGATAAGAAGAAGAATCGTGCCTCTGCCGGCAGATATTGAAAACTGGGTAAAGCTGACGGCAAGTAAAATCACACCTATAACCGAAAGAATTATAAGGAAAATACGCCACGCCTTAAGGCTTTTTACCTTTTTATCCAGCTTTGATGCGATAGCGTTTTCATCGTAATACTTTTTAGCTGTGGCTCGGTTTTCCTCTGCATTGATGCCGGAGCTTGCAACAAGCCTGTCAAAATATTCGTTAACGTTTTTTTCATGGGTGGCTCTGCCCTCGTCTTCATAATACTTCAAGGGCTCTAAAAGCTTCTGATTCATACGTCCCCCCCTTTATAACAATGTCTTACGGTTTTATTTTAACATTATTTAGAAATCGTGTCAATATAATAGTCGAAATTTGTCAAAGCCCTTTTCGATTCCGAAGCCGTATAAAGAAAAAAGCCCTTCACGGGAAGGGCTGATTTTATACACCGCATTACTTTTTATAGCACAGGCATCCGCCGTAGCACTTGAACGTCTTGTAATCATAACAGCTTTCACACAGGGTGCGGGATTTTTTATGTACACGCTTAGAATCTATCTCCATAAAGAAATGATTTCTTAAGTCAGTCAGGCATTTAAAGTCCGAGAAGCTTACCTTTAAATCATCGTAGCAGCCGAAGCAACGGGTTGCCGTACCGTCGGGATAGATATCAATAATTGGTGAGCAAACCGCATTTTTACCGAGAAGAAGCTCCCTTTCCATAGGGGACGTGTACGGAATTGTCTTAATAAAGCTAAGCTCCTCCTCCGTAAACACGCAATGGGGAATCACGTTACAGTCATAGCAGGGCGCAACGCCGATTTCCTTAAGCTCCTTGTAAATTTTAAGCAGTGTCAGCTTCATCCTCTCAAAGTAGGGTAACGCTCCCTCACCTTTATCCTGCGGAATCGTCACGCTGATTCTTGCTCTGTCAAAGGAAAACTCCCTTAACGTGTCGATAAATTCCGTAATATCCTGATTTTCCTCATATACGTTAAGACCGAGAGTGATGCTTCTCCACATACCGCGCTCACAGAGGGATCTTATGTTTTTAACCGTTCTTTCAAAGCTTTCCTTACCCGTATTCCTTGATGAATTTAAATTTATGAGAAGCCTTATTTTAGGTGAGGTCAAGGCGTCAATATGCTTATCTATAAATACGCCGTTTGTAAACACGGTAACCGTACGGAAGCGCATATCTCTGTCAAGTAAATCAAGCACCGTATCTATATTTTTATACACAAGAGGCTCGCCGCCGATAAGTCCCACGCTTCCCTCCTCGGCAACGAAATCTATCGCCTTATAAAGAAGCTCCATATCCATATCCTTACTCTGACTGCTTGTAAAATCCTCGGCAAAGCAATAGGGACATCTTAAATTACATTTTCCCGATAAAACTATATTCGCCATACAAAACCCTCCGTTTCCTTTATATCTTAACACATTTTGACAGCAATTTCAATAAAATACTATTGATTTTATTTTTATAGCGTGATATAATATATGTGTATACTATTTATGGAGGTACACCCCGATGATTTATTCTGTTAAAAACGATTTTATGGAGGTATGTATTTCAGGCACAGGCGCTGAAATCATTTCTATTGTCAATAACGAGACCTTTAAAGAGTATATCTGGCAGGGAGATGAAAAATACTGGCTCGGTCACGCGCCCGTTATGTTCCCCATCTGCGGCAGACTCTTTGAGGGTAAATATACATATAACGGTAAAACCTACGAGATGCCCAACCACGGTATCGCGCGCTCTTCCAAATTCAGACTTACAGCCGCTAAAAGGGATGAGATAACCCTTACTCTCGAGGCTGACGAGTCCACTATGGAAAAGTATCCCTTTAATTTCAGATTCGATATTACGTTCAAGCTTGTTGACAACGTGCTTGAGGTTATTCATAACGTTAAGAACTGCGATGATAAGGAGCTTATCTTCACAGTAGGCGGTCACCCCGCCTTCAACGTTCCGCTTAATGAGGAATTTAAGTTTGAGGACTACTACGTTGAGTTCGATAACCCCTGCGACGCTATGCGTGTTGACTTCTCTCCCACTTGCTTCTGCACAAAGAACGATAAGCTCTTTAACGGCGGCGCAGTTAAGAGAATCGATTTGAAGCACGAGCTTTTTGACAATGACGCTATATTCCTCTACAATACAGATAAGGTTATTACGCTTAAGAGCGATTGCGCTGAGGAAGCTGTTACTCTCTCCTTTGAGAATATGAAGTACATCGGTCTTTGGCACGCTCCCAAGACTGACGCTCCCTACCTTTGCATTGAGCCTTGGTGCGGTATTCCCGCAAACGACGGTGTAATAGACGATCTTGAAACCAAGGAGGAAATGATTCATCTCCCCTCCGGATTCTCATTCACCAATTCTTACAGCATTAAGATAAACTGATATATTCGGGCTGTCCCTCGGGCAGCCCTTTTCTATTGACAAATACTGTGAAATATTGTAAAATTAAATCAGTAATTCCTTAAAGGAGAGATTTATATGAGCACTGTAAAAATCAACTTTAACAGTATAACGGGCGAAATCAAAAATATGCACGCCGTAAACAACGGTCCCATCGTTGCGGGCAGCGACCAGACAAGAGGAAATTTCCTCTACTACAAGGCGGCAAGGATCCCCTATGCGAGAAATCACGATGCAGGCTTCGACTCACGTTACGGCGGAGAGCATACGGTTGACGTTCATGCCGTATTCCCTAATTTTGACGCTGACGTAAATGACCCCTCAAGCTATGATTTCCCCTGTACTGACCTTTACACAAAGCAGATATTCGATGCGGGAACAAAGCCCTTTTACCGCCTCGGCTCAAAGATAGAGCACGGAATAAAGAAATACGGCACAGTCAAGCCAAAGGATTTCAAAAAATGGGCTGAGATCTGCGAGCATATCATCGCCCACTATACCGAGGGCTGGGCAGATGGCTTTAACTACGATATAGAGTACTGGGAAATCTGGAACGAGCCCGACCTTGACCCCGATGACAGCGTAAACAAGCGTTGCTGGAGCGGTACGGAAAAGGAATATGCAGAGCTTTACGTTATAGCTTCAAACCATTTAAAGAGCCGTTTTCCCCATTTGAAAATAGGCGGTCCCGCCCTTGCGTGGAACGAGGACTGGCTTGAGCGCTTCTTTGAGAACGTTAAGGAATACAACGGGGGTAAAAACCCTCCCCTTGATTTCCTTTCATGGCATTGGTACGGCGCAGAGCCCCGTGAAATGTCGGAAAAGGGCACGAGAATCCACGATATCGCAGTAAAAGCGGGATATACCGGCTTTGAATCCATACTTAACGAATGGAACTACGTCAGAGGCTGGAGCGATGAATTTATCTACTCCATAAAGACGATTATCGGTATGAAGGGAGCTGCCTTTACGTCGGCTTGTATGGCTGAGGGACAGAAGAATCCCACAATAGATATGCTTATGTATTACGATGCCCGTCCTACGGGAATGAACGGTCTTTTCGACCTCTATACCCTTGAGCCTCTTAAGGGATATTATCCCTTCCTTATTTACTCAAAGCTCAAGGAGCTTAAGAGCGAAATATATACGGAGTCCGATGACAAGGACGTTTACGCAGTAGCCGCCTTTGACGGCAAAAACGCCGGAATCATGCTTACGTATTATGCGGAAAACGATTATCTGCTTAACAAGGGCATTACAATCGAAGCAGAGGGCTTTGATTTGAGCGACGCTAAAATCTACGTGACCGACGAAGAAAATACAATGACACTCTACCCTGCCCGTAAATTCGAGAATAATAAAATAACTCTTTACCTAAAACGTAATTCCATAGTTTATATTGAAAAATGAAGGAGCTGAAATGAAAAAGTTTTTATTTAAGCTTATTTCTCTCATTCTGTGTATTTCCCTGCTCGTTTCACTTTGCGCATGCAGCAGTAAGGACGATGACGATATTGAGGATGAATCAAGCAAGGGACTTGAATTTACCCTTAACGAGGACGGTGAGTCCTATAAGGTTTCCGGTATCGGTGAATGTACCGATGCAAACGTCATAATTCCTTTTCTTAACGACTCCTTACCCGTAACCGCCATAGCCGATGGAGCATTCGAAAACTGCTCCTTCGTAAAATCCGTTAAAATACATAAGGGCATAACCTATATCGGCAGCGATGCTTTTACCGGCACCGATTCCGTAAAGACGATAAATGGCATATGCTACGTGGATAAATGGGTAGTGGGCAATGACGGAACAGCTTCCCAAGCCTCCATCCGTGAGAATACTGTGGGTATTGCGGAGGGCTCCTTTGAAGCATGTAAGGGTCTTGTATCCGTAGTGATTCCCGACAGCGTAAAACACATTTGCAATAATGCGTTCTACTATTGCGAGGGCTTAAAGACATTCAATCTTCCGAAAAAACTTGTTTCTATCGGTGAGAACGCCTTTGCCCGTTGTATAAAGCTTGAGGGTGAGCTTTTGATTCCCGACGGAACAAAGGAAATCGGCTGCGCCGCATTTTACAGCTGCAAAAATCTTACAAGCGTTAAGATTCCGGACAGCGTTACCTACGTGGGCTTCGGCGCATTTGCCGCATGCCGCTTTCTTGAATACGTTGATTATATTTACTACGCCGACAAATGGGCGGTAAGCTGTGAACGTTTAGACACAGCCAATATTCGTGAGGGAACCGTTGGAATCGCAGAAAAGGCGTTTTCTGACGATGCCGATACCGTGCTTAAATTATTACTCAAGGAAGTAAACATTCCCGACAGTGTGCTTTATATTTGTGAAGAGGCGTTTGCCAAGAATCAAAATATAAAATTTTTTACCGTAGGAAAAAACAATACTGCCTTTAAGGCTGTAAACGGAGATCTGTACTCCAAGGACGGCTCCGTCCTTATCAAGTTCACCTTTGATAGTAATAACTTTAATAACGTTAAAATCGAGGAAGGAACAAAAATAATAAGCAGCTACGCATTTTACAGGTCCAATATATACTGTCCCACAAGCATTACTATCCCATCTTCGGTTGAGGTCATAGGCCCTCACGCCTTCGGGAATTGGAAAATGCTTGAAAACGCCATTTTCGAGGATCCTGACGGTTGGTCGATTCATGATTTGGAAACGGGACGAATAACCCCTATTGAGATAGATACGGTAAATACGTCAAATAACATACGTTATTTAACCGTTGACTATCCTGACGTTGTACTGCTCAAAAAATAATATAAAAAAGCTGTCCGGCCATTAATCCTGATCATCTCAGGACACAGCTCGGACAGCTTTTATTTTCGCACTTTGAATTTTCTGATATGTATTTGATGAGCGGTCTTCAAATTATTCACCGAGAAGATGCTCCATACCGCAGTCGATAATTGCGCCAACGTGCTCGTCAGCCAAGGAATAATAAATATTCTTTCCGCTTCTCTTGATCTTTACAAGTCCGCTTGTCTTGAGAACGCGAAGCTGATGGGAAACCGCAGACTGAGTTATCTCAAGAAATTCGGAAATTTCGCTAACGCACATTTCACTCTGTGTAAGAGCGGTAAGAATCTTAACTCTTGTGCTGTCGCCGAAAACCTTGTAAAGCTCTGCAAGCTCCTCTAATACGTCGTTGGAGCGAAGGATCGCTTCCTTAATCTTTATAATTTTTTCCTGATTCATATCTATCTCCTATAATTGAACAAATATTCATATGTTCATTATAATTGCAAAATATCCTTTTGTCAATAGTTTTTTCGCTTTTTATTGACTTTTTTATTATATAATGATAAAATTATTTTAACCTTAATTGAATTTGGAGGCTTTTATGTTGGATAATGCAAAATGGATCGCTCATCATACCGATATGGGATTTGAATGTCCCGTTTTTAAAAAGGAATTTGCAGTTGGCAAGGCAGTACGCCGCGCCGTTTTAAATATTACGTCAAGGGGCTGCTACTATGCGGAGCTTAACGGAAAAAGAATAGGTGACTTTATTTTCGCTCCCGGATGCACCTCTCTTAAAAGAATCCAGATGCAGAGCTACGATATTACAAATATGCTCTCCTCTGACAATACGATTACAGTTGCCCTTTCAAAGGGTTGGTTTCAGGGCAGAATAAACTGGAGAGGCTGTACAGATTATAAGCATATGTACGAGGCTCTTATTGCGGAAATAAAAATCGAATATAAGGACGGAAGCACCGATACTGTTGTGACTGACGAAAGCTGGCTTTCATCTCCCAGTAAAATCCGCTTCTCCGATTTTTACGACGGAGAGCATTACGATGCAACTTATGTAGAAAGCTTTTCTCCCTGTGTTACAAAGGATTACGATAAGGAATGTATAGTTCCTCAGCAGGGTGAAAAAATAATTGAGCAGGAAAGAATTGCTCCCATGGAGATTTTTACAACTCCCAAGGGAGAAACCGTTATCGACTTCGGTCAGAACCTAACGGGCTATTTCGAAATATACGTAAACGCTAAGGCAGGGGACAAAGTTTCCTTCTCCTTTGCCGAGGTTCTTGATAAGGACGGAAACTTCTATACTGAAAATTACCGTACTGCAAAGGCGGAGTTTGAGTACGTTTGCCGTGACGGATATCAGGTGCATAAGCCGTATCTTGCATTCTGGGGCTTCCGTTACGTAAGAGTAAACTCATTTCCGGAAAACGTAACAAAGGACTCCGTTACCGCCATCGCCATCCATTCCGATATAAAGCGAACAGGCTATCTCGACTCCTCAAATCCTCTTCTTAATCAGCTCTTTAAAAACATTATATGGGGTCAGAAGGGTAACTTCCTCGATATTCCCACAGACTGTCCTCAGAGAGATGAAAGAATGGGCTGGACAGGAGATGCCGAGGTATTCTGTAAAACGGCATCCTACAACTACGACGTTGAAAAATTCTTTGACAAATGGCTTAACGACCTTGTACTTGACCAGCGCGAGGACGGTATGATTCCTAACGTAATTCCTCAGTACTGGAATGATGAATGGACTCGTGCCGCATGGGGTGAGGCTGCAACGGTTTGCCCTTGGCAGATGTATATGACCTACGGCAATAAAAAAATCCTTCGCCGTCAGTTCAACTCAATGAAGAAATACGTTGACTACATCACAGCCAATACAAAGGACAAATATCTCTGGACGGGCTTTGACCACTTTGGCGACTGGCTCGGTCTTGACGCTCCCGCAGGAAGCTACAAGGGCTCATCAAACGAGGACTTTATAGCATCCGTATTCTATGCCTACTCCACGTCGCTTGTCGTTAAGGCGGGAAAGGTTATCAATCGCAACGTTGACAAATACGAAAGGCTTTTCAATAAAATTGTTGCAAAAACAAAGAAGACATTCAAAACATATAAGACGCAGACAGAGTGCGTTCTCGCTCTTTATTTCGATATTGCAGAGGATAAGCCTGCCGTTGCAAAGCAGCTTGCCGATATGATTATCGAAAACGGAAAAAAACTCAAAACGGGATTTGTCGGAACGCCATTCCTTCTTCACGCACTTTCACAAAACGGATATACGGAGCTTGCGTACGATCTTCTTTTACAGGAGGAATTTCCCTCATGGCTCTATTCGGTTAAGCAGGGCGCAACAACTATTTGGGAGCATTGGGACGGTAAAAACGATAAGGGCGAATTCTGGTCCAAGGATATGAACTCCTTTAACCATTACGCATACGGAAGCGTTGCAGACTGGGTTTACGAGGTCGGCTGCGGAATCAAGCCCCTTGCACCCGCCTTTGAGAAAATCCTTATCGCACCCCATCCGACGGACAAAATCGATATGCTCAGCGCTCGAATTGACACAAAATTCGGTACCGTATCCTCAAAATGGCGTCATTTCGAGGGTAAGATAAGATATGAAATCACAACTCCCGTTGATGATACCCTGATAATGATCGACGGACAGGAATACAAAGTTAATAAAGGAACGTACATTTTTTAATGAACAAGGTTTTAATTGCTATGAGCGGCGGAGTTGACTCCTCCGTTGCCGCCCTCATTATGAAGAATCAGGGCAATGACTGTTACGGCGTAACCATGAAGCTGCACGGAGAAAAGGATGAAACAATAGGCGGCTGTCTTACCACAAAGGATATCGAGGATGCAAGACGAATCTGCGGTAAGATAGAAATCCCTTACTCTGTGGTGGATTTTTCCAATGATTTTGATAAATACGTAATCAAGGAATTTATAGAAGCATACGAAAACGGAGCGACGCCCAATCCCTGTATTGAGTGTAATTACCGTTTGAAATTCGATAAGCTTTTCGAATATGGCAGATCATGCGGCTACGACAAGATAGTAACGGGTCACTACGCAAAAATCGAATACAGTGAAAAATACGGACGCAGAGTTCTGAAAAAGGCTCAGGACGTGTCTAAAGACCAGAGCTACGTGCTGTTTCGCTTGACTCCTTCTCAGCTTGATTGTACTATTTTCCCCTTAGGAGTGTTTACAAAAGAGGAAATACGCAAAATGGCAGAGGATGCGGGCTTCGATATTTCTCTTAAAAAGGACAGTCAGGATATTTGCTTCATTCCCGACGGAGATTACGTGAGATTTATTAAGGAATATACGAAAAAAATCTATCCGTCAGGTAATTTCGTAACCGAGGACGGCAAAATTCTCGGTACACACAAGGGCATTATCGGTTATACCATAGGTCAGCGAAAGGGACTCGGGCTTGCGCTCCCCCATCCTATGTACGTAACAAAAAAGCGTACGGATACGAACGAGGTGGTCCTCGGAGAGCATGAGGACCTTTTCTCCCGTGAGCTTTATGCAAATGATGTGAATTTAAGCGCATTGGATTCTATCGACACTCCCCTCCGCTTAAATGCAAAAATCCGATATAATCAAAGGGAGCAAAGCGCCACGGTATCCATGGAAAACGGACTTTTGCACGTTGTATTTGACGAGCCTCAAAGAGCTATTTGCAAGGGTCAGAGCGTGGTGCTTTACGACGGCGATACCGTTATCGGCGGTGGAAGAATAATTTAATGCAGAATGCATAATTAATGCAGAATAGGAAATCAAACGAGGAAATTATGGAAAAGGAAAAGGTTGAAAGAATAAACGCCCTTGCCAAAAAGCAAAAGGCTGAGGGCCTTACCGAGGAGGAGAAAATCGAGCAGAAGACTCTGCGTGAGGAATATATAGCAGGCTTTCGCAGAAATCTCCGAGGTATACTTGATAACACCTATATACAGACTCCCGACGGGGAAAAGAAAAAGGTTGAAAGCAAGAAGCAGTAAATTAAAGAAAGAGCCGTTGCGATGCATCGCAACGGCTTATTTTTATTCAAGCTCGGATAATTTATCGAAATCTATTCTTCTGTCCTTGAAATAAAATTCTCTGTCCCTCTCCCCTATTTCACGTATTACACGGCAGGGATTGCCTACTACGATAACACCCGAGGGGATATCCTTGGTTACTACACTGCCTGCGCCTATTACCGAATAGTCTCCTATCGTAACGCCGGGGAGAACGATAACGCCCGCGCCCAGCCAACAGCACTTGCCTACGTGAATGGGTACGTTATACTGAGCCCCCTTCTCACGAAGCTCGGGCAGTATGGGATGGCCTGCCGTTGCAAGGACTACGTTAGGTCCGAGCTTAGTGTAATCTCCAACGTAAATATGGGTATCATCCACACAGGTAAGCCCGAAATTTGCATAAACACTCTTACCGAAATGTAAATTACGACCTCCCCAATTTGCATGAAGAGGCGGCTCAATATAGCATCCCTCCCCAACCTCGGCAAGCATTTTACGAAGAAGCTCTTCTCTTTTTTTACCCTCCGACGGGCGTGTAAGATTGTATTCGTACTGAAGCTCAAGACACTCTGTCTGCTCCTTGATTATTTCCTCATCCGTTGAAAAATATATTTCTCCCGAATGCAGTCTTTCTTTATTAGTGCTCATAAATTTCTCCTTTCGGTTGCTTATATAAGTATACCATAAATGCGGGCAAATTTGGACATAAAAATAAAATTTTTCTCTATTTTTAATTCTCGCTTGATTTAACTCCCTATATATGTTAAAATAAATGTGTATGCGATATTTTAAAGTAAAGGAGGAATGACGTATGTATCTTATAATTGCGGAAAAGCCATCCCTTGCCAGAAACATTATGGCGGGTATTGCCAAGGTTCAGCCAAAGGAGCTTGTGAAGAAAAACGGATACTATGAGGGCGGTAACTACGTTGTTACTTGGGTCTTCGGTCATTTATTCTCCTTAGCCGATATCGAAGATTATTCTCCCACCGAGAATCCGAAGTGGACCATGGACAATATTCCCTGCTTCCCCGATGAATTCAAATTCAATTTGAAAAAGGGACAGAACAAGCAGGTCGACCCCGGCGTAAAGAAGCAGTTTGAAACCATAAAATACCTTTGCAACCGTAAGGACGTTGAAGCTATTGTAAACGCAGGCGACGCCGACCGTGAGGGTGAAATTATCGTCCGTCTGTGCGTCAAGCACGCTCTGTCTGCTCCCAAAAAATTCATTCGCCTGTGGCTGCCCGACCAAACTCCCGAAACCATTGCTCAGGCTCTTGCCGAAATGAAGGACGAGCATGACTACGACTCCCTTGCCAACGAGGGATACGCCCGTACCTTTATGGACTGGCTCTACGGTGTTAACCTTACAAGATTCGCCACGCTTAAAACAGGTAAGCTTCTCCGTGTGGGCAGAGTTATCGTTCCCATCGTAAAGGCTATCTATGACAGGGATATGGAAATAAAAAATTTCACTCCCGAAAAGTATTACGTGATATCCTCCCACGAAAAAACCAATGATGAATACGTTGATCTTACCTCAAAGGAAAGGTTCACAAAGGAAGAACATAAAAAAGCTGTTGAGCTCTGCTCAAAATACAACGGGCAGACGGCAACGGTCATTTCAGCAAAAAAGAAAAAGGATGTTTTGAATCCGCCGAAGCTCTTTTCTCTGTCAAAGCTGCAGAGCTATCTCGGTAAGAAATTCAAGCTTTCAATGGATGAATCCCTTGCCACGGTGCAGAAGCTTTACGAGGAGGGCTACGTAACCTATCCTCGTACAAACTCGGAGTATCTTGCCACCGCCGAGCAGGGTAAAATGAAATCCATTATTGCAAATATTGCGAAGCTTAACTACCCCGTTAAGTTCCGCTTTTCAAAGAGCATATTCGACGACTCAAAAATCGAGTCCCACTCCGCTCTTACCCCCACGTATAAGATTCCTAACCCCAAGGAGCTTAACGATATCGAAAGAACGGTTTATACCGCTATATTCCGCAGATTCGTCGCCGTATTCTGCTCCGAGGAGTGCGTGATTCAAAGAAGTGAAATCAAAATCGGAGTCGGCGATCTTGAGGAATTTACCTTAAAGGGCACTGTTATCCTTGAGCCCGGTTGGACGAAATTCGATGAATATACGCAAAAGGACAAGATCCTGCCGAAGCTTGAAAAGGGCGATACCGTAAACATTAATTTCGTTCCTCAGGAAAAGGAGACTACACCCCCCAAGCATTACACCATCGAAACTCTTAACAACTACCTGAAAAATCCATTTAAAGAGGATAAGGCGAACGCAGACGAGAATGACGATGAAGAATACAGAGCTATATTCGAGGGACTTGAGCTGGGTACCGAGGCTACAAGAACGGGTATTATCCAGAACGCCTGCGTAAGCGGATATATCTCCTTAAAAAAGGATTCCTATTACATTTTGCCTGACGGTGAATACCTTATATCATCCCTTTCACAGCTCGGCATTATAATGGACAAGTACAAGACCTCGGAAATGGGTCAGTCCTTAAAAAAGGTTTACAGGGGAGAATGTACAATCTCCGACAGCGTACACCTTGTGGAAAAGGAGATCCGCTCCGTCTTTGACCGCTCGAAAAACGTGTCCGTAGAGGTGGATACAAATATAGGTCTTTACGGAGAGAGCGCAGGTAAATGTCCCCTCTGCGACGGAGAGGTCGTGCGTACAAAATTCGGATACGGATGCTCAAATTTCCGTAACGGATGTAAATTTTCAGTTTCAAAAACCATTTGTCAAAGGACAATTTCCATATCTAATATAAGAATGCTGCTTCAAACAGGAAGAACAAGTAAGATACAGGGCTTCGTATCCAAAAACGGAAAAACCTTCGATGCGTATCTTAAGCTCAATAACGGTAAGGTGGTATTCGACTTTGACCAAAACGTAAATAACGGTAAATGAGGTGAATAACATGGAAAGAGTAACCAAAGAAAATTATTATCTTGACATTGCCGAAACCGTATCGGAAAGAAGCACCTGCTTAAGAAAAAGATACGGAGCAATAATAGTAAAAAACGACGTAATAGTTTCAACGGGCTATAACGGAGCGCCGAGAAGCAGAAAAAACTGCTCCGATATCGGCTTCTGTATGCGTGAAAATCTTGGTATTCCGAGGGGGGAACGCTATGAGCTTTGCAGAAGCGTACATTCCGAGGCAAACGCCATCATCGCCGCATCCCGTGAGCAGATGCTCGGTTCTACCCTCTATCTCTGCTGTACCGACCCCAAAACCGGAGAGATAGTCGGAGGAACAAACAGCTGTATGATGTGTAAGCGTATGATCATAAATGCAGGCATCGAAAAGGTCGTTATCAGAAACACAAAGAATGATTACACGGTTGTATTCGTTTCCGATTGGATAGAAAACGACGACAGCTTAAGCGGCACCTTCGGATACTGATATGCAGAAAATTGAAATTTCCCCCTTGAAAAAGGAAGAAATATCCGCAGTTTCCGAGCTTGAAAGGGCTGTATTCTCCGTACCGTTTACGGAAAAATCATTGAACGAGCTTTATTTAAACACGTCATGGCACTTTTTTGCCGCAAGAGCAAACGGCTCTCTTGTCGGATACATAAGCTTCTATACAATTTTAGACGAAACCGAAATTGTAAACGTGTGCGTAAATTCAAGCTGCCGAGGAAACGGAATCGGTAAAATGCTTGTTTCCTGCGCTATTGAGTATTCCAAGAAAAACGGCGTGCAAAGGCTGATGCTTGAAGTACGGAAATCAAACGCCATCGCCATCAAGCTCTATGAAAGCTTTGGCTTTATCCCCGTGGGAGTGTCTAAAAATCACTATAAGCTACCCACAGAGGATGCAATTTTAATGAATTTGGAATTTTAATCGGAGTATTTTAAAATGTACGTTTTAGCCTTTGAATCCTCCTGTGACGAAACCGCCTGTGCGGTGCTTGAAATGTCGGAGGACACAAGAGAAATAAAATCAAATATCATAGCCTCTCAGGTAGACATTCACGCCCTTTACGGCGGGGTCGTACCCGAGATAGCCAGCCGCGCTCACATTGAGGCGATTTCAAAAATAACCTACGAGGCGTTGTCTGTGGCAGGTCTTACCCTTAAGGACATAGGCGCTATTGCTGTAACCAACGGTCCCGGTCTTATCGGCGCACTTCTCGTTGCCGTAAACTTTGCAAAATCCCTTGCCTTCGCAAATAATATCCCCTTAGTCCCCGTTGACCATATCAAGGGACACGTGGCGGCAAACTACCTTACGCATAAGGAGCTTAAGCCCCCTTTCCTTGCCCTTGTGGTTTCAGGCGGACATACGTCGTTCTTTGACGTAAAATCATACACGTGTCTTGAGGAAATTGCATCGACACGTGATGATGCCGCAGGCGAGTGCTTTGATAAAATAGGCAGAGTTATGGGTCTTCCCTATCCCGGCGGACACGCAATGGACCTTCTTTCATCAAAGGGAAATAAGGACGCTATCCAGTTCCCCTCTCCCGCAATCAGCGGAGATACCCTTGATTTTTCCTTCAGCGGACTCAAGACTGCAGTTATCAACTATATCAATACAAAAAGACAGAAGGGCGAGGAGCTTAACGAAGCGGATATTGCCGCATCCTTTACCAAAACCGTTGTAAACGCCGTACGCTCCAAAATCGGCGAGGCGCTTAAGCGAACAGGCTATAAAAAGATCGTTTTGGCAGGCGGCGTCAGCGCAAACTCCCATCTGCGTCAGGGAATTACCGAGGAATGTAAAAAATACGGCGCAGAGTTCTATGCTCCGCACCTATCCTTATGCGGTGATAATGCGGCAATGATAGGCGCACAGGGCTATTACGAGTTTTTGGAGGGCGTACGCGGAGACGAGGCACTGAATGCATATCCATCATAATCCCGAGCAGCTATTCTAAATCAATACACAAGACGGAGATAAAATGAAAATCACTATAAATTACACCGGCGGAATTTTAAATCTTCCCGCCAAGGTTACGGAGTTTACACACTCCGCATCAAAAGAGGAGCTGTGCTTTATTATCAATCTTTTTGCCTGTCCTCAATACCTTGACTGCTTTGATTCCGCTATTGAGTCCTTTTCCGAAAAAACAGGGCTTTCCGAAATGGATATTTTAAAATCAATAGCCTTTTGGAACAAAGCCGAGGTAATTTCCGTTGACGGAATGAAAGACTTTACTCCCATGGTTTCCGTATCCAACAGGGTTCCCACCTATTCGGGAGCGCAGATAAAGAAATTTATGAAGGAAAACGAAAAGATCGCTTCCCTGTTTGATGAATGTCAAAGCATCATGGGTAAGAGCTTTACTCCCGTTGACTATAATAACGTAATATATCTCAAGGATTATTTCAGGCTTTCCGATAATTACATAATGCTTCTTATCGCCCATTGCGTTGAACTCGAAAAGGGTACGTGGGCGTATATCAGAAAAACGGCAAAAAACCTTTACGAGGACGGTATTTCCACCTATGCCGAGCTTGAAAAGCATTTTGAGGAAAGAAGAAACAAGCAATCCCTTGAATATAAGATAAGAAATATATTCGGTATCGGTATGCGTGAGCTTTCCAAAAAAGAAAGTGAAAAGATACAGCTTTGGATAAGCTATGAAATACCCGAGGAGCTTCTTAAAAAAGCCTACGATATTACGGTAGATAAGACAGGAAAGATCTCCTTTGCTTACGCTTCGAGAATAATTGAAAATTGGATTTCCCTTGGTTACAAGACCTTAGAGGACGTTGACGGCGCAGATAAGAAGCATAAGGAAAAAACGTCTATGTCAAGCTTTGATACCGTTGATTTCTTTGAGGCTGCCCTTGCAAGAAGCGAGGAAATTTATGAAAAAGCGAGAAAGGAGGCAAAGAAATGAATTTTCCGAAAAAAGTAATTGAATCGGTAGCTTCCGATTTTTCCAAAAAGCGATCCGACCGTGATGCGCTTCGTTTAAGAAGACTGAAGGAGATATATTCTCTTTGCCCCGAAATAAAGGATATTGACGCTTCTCTTTCAAGGGTTTCGAAGGAAATAGCAGAGGCAACCTTTACGTACAAGTCAAACATAAGAGAAAGAATCGAATCAATAAAAAACAATAATCTTGCCCTTCAGGAAAGACGTGCTTCTCTTCTTTGCAATCTCGGATTTGACAGGGATTACACGGACCCGCCCTACGAATGTGAGATATGCAATGACACGGGATACGACGGATTCCACCTTTGCGCCTGCCACAGAAGAGCCCTTGTTGACAAGATGCTCGACTGTACGGGATTCGGAAATCTTATCAAAGCTCAATCCTTTGAAAGCTTTGACCCAAGCGTTTTCGAAACTGAGGAGCAAAGAAAAAGAGCCTCCGCCATACGTACCGTTCTGGAAGCGTACGCCGATGAATTTACCCACTCAAGCGATTCGCTTCTGTTGGTCGGCGGTACGGGTCTCGGTAAAACACACCTTTCCTCCTCCATTGCAAGAAGAGTTATAGAAAAGGGCTATAACGTGGTATACGAAAGTGCTGAAAGTATATTCAGAGAGATTGGAAGAGAGATTTTCAGAAGCGATTTTTCAGAAAAAGATCCGGAGTATTACAGATTCTTCGATTGCGACCTTCTTATAATCGACGATCTCGGCTCGGAGATGATCACTCCCTCATCCGTTTCCTACCTTTATAACATTATAAATACAAGACTCAACAAGGGACTTCCCATGATAATCAGTACGAACAACAGCTCCGAGGAGCTTTTAAGAAAATACGACGAAAGAATTGCAAGCCGCCTTTTCGGTGAATTTGTAATACATCTTTTTATGGGAAATGACCAAAGAAGAAAAAAATTAGGAAAAAAATAATAAAAACATCTTGACAAAGCGGGGAACTTATGCTATAATCTTGGCGTTATCCAAAGACAGCAGGTTTCGGTAATTGCGTAAGCTCCCTGCCGAGGAAAGATTAAATTGAATTTTGTATCTTTTTTCGGCGTGCATATTTTGCGTTGCCCGAAGAAAGATTTTTTCTTTTTGTCGCTTTGGAAATAATACAGGAGGTTGTGTTTTATGCCAAGTAATTCAGTTCTTGAACAGAAGAAAGCCATTGTTGCTGACCTTATTGAAAAGATCAAGAAGGCACAGAGTGGTGTTCTCGTTCAGTACCAGGGTATCACAGTAGAAAACGATACCAAAATGCGTGCAGCATTCCGTAAAGCAGGCGTAGACTACATGGTTGTTAAGAATACTCTTATCGGCCGTGCATGTGACGAAGTTGGTTACGGCGCTATCAAGGCACAGCTTAACGGTATGAGCGCTATCGCTATCAGCTACGAAGATCCGATCGCTCCCGCTAAGATTGCTAAGGAGTACGCAGACAAGGTTGCTACCTTTGAAATTAAGGGCGGTTTCCTTGAGAACGCAGTAGTTGATGCTAACACTGTAAACGCTCTTGCAGAGATTCCTTCCAAGGAAATCCTTATCGCAAGATTCTTGGGCAGCATCCAGGGTCCTATCCGTGGTCTTGCTGTTGGCTTGCAGGCTATCATCGACAAAGCAAACGGCGGTGCCGTTGCAGAATAAGGTTGGGCATCACCTTTGCGGCTTGACTGCATAAATCCCTAAATTCTATTTTAAAAATTATCTTTTATACGGAGGATTATTATCATGGCTAATGAAAAGATTACACAGATGATCGAAGAAATCAAGTCCCTTACAATTCTCGAGCTCGCTGACCTCGTAAAGGCAGTTGAAGAAGAGTTCGGCGTATCCGCTGCTCCTGTTGCAGTTGCCGGTGCTGCTGTTGCTGCAGCTCCTGTTGAAGAAAAGACAGAGTTTGACGTAGTTCTTGCTGAGGTTGGCGCTTCCAAGCTCAACGTTATCAAGGTTGTTCGTGAGCTCACAGGTCTCGGCCTTAAGGAAGCTAAGGAACTCGTTGAGAGCGCTCCTAAGACACTTAAGGAAGCAGTTTCCAAGGAAACAGCTGAAGACATCAAGAAGCAGCTCGAGGCTGCTGGCGCTAAGGCAGAAATCAAGTAATTTTGGCTTAACACACCTAAAAAGACCGTTC
>JAFVYY010000060.1 GCA_017508405.1 Clostridia bacterium | reverse complement strand
CTCGCATGCTCAAGATTGGTCTTAGTGTCCGAAATACCATTCAAGGCCTCAAACCATAGCTTTGCATGCTCCATTTCGTTGTGTGCGGTTTCTTGAAAAATTGCAGCTATCTGCTCATAGCCCTCGTTTTTTGCCACCTTAGCAAAATAATCGTATTTGCTCCTCGCCTGAGTTTCCCCCGCAAATGCGTCTCTTAAATTTTGTTCCGTTTTACTTCCCTTTAATTCCATAAAAAGCCTCCTTATTTTACTACACATATTGTAGCCAAATAAAGAGGCGATTATTTAATTATTTAAATCTTTTTGCGTAGCCGCATTTTCTGCACAGCTCCTCTGTGGCGCAACGCTTTTTAAAGCCCTCCGAAATTGCCACCGCTCTTTCGGAATTAAGGATTTTTTCTATATCCTCACTAAATATATTTCCAAGACTTATCACACCGTCACTATCAAGACAACAGGGTACTACGGTACCGTCGCACAGCACTCCGAACTGATCGCGAAGTCCATAACAGAATACGCTTTCTCCGTTATCCGAGGCTTCCATGTCGGGCCATTCAAAGCGCTCTCCATATTCAAGAAATAT
Organism: Clostridia bacterium; assembly: GCA_017508405.1. Taxonomy (GTDB): domain Bacteria; phylum Bacillota; class Clostridia; order Oscillospirales; family CAG-272; genus RGIG2000. Next base: position 1,910 of record JAFVYY010000060.1, on the reverse strand, counting down.
TCTTTCCCGAATCTTAACACCCCGCGTGTTTTCCTTCCATTCACCCTCAATTTCCCTCTTAAGAAGCCTAATGGCAGTTTCGTTTCTTCCACCGTCAAATCCCTTATTCCAAAGGCGGAAAACTACTATAATCCCTTGATTTGCGGCACTTTTTGCGTAGTCTGTAAGGCTACATACATACTTATCAAATCCTTCCTCGTTATCCCCCTCGAAGCTGTGTAATGAAAGGTTTACCTTATGGATATTTTCAAGAAGCTCATTTCCCCTTTTTGAAAGGAGTGTTCCGTTTGTAGTTATAATGGATTTATAGCCACTCCCCGCCGCCATTTTAAGAAATTCAGGCAATTCGGGATGTGTCAGCGGCTCACCCATAAGGTGGTAATATATATATTCCGTCTGTCCCTTAAGCTTTTCAAGAACAAGACTGAATTCGTCTCTGCTCATTCGTTTTAGCTCTCTTTTATGACCGTGGCAGAAGGAACAGCTCATATTACATATATTAGTAATTTCTATATACGCCTTTTTGTATTTCATAAACGGCTTCCTTATTTTTTAACTCTAATTTCGATATCACCCGAGGATGTTTTTATATAACATCTTCCGCCCCTTGTCTCTCTGGGAACATCTATATCGCCTGATGACGAATCTGCTATAAAGGTCTTATCTGTAAGCACAGTACCACTAACGTCACCGGTGGATGTTTCAATGTATATTTCACCTGCGTCACAGCCATCTATCTCTACATCTCCCGTGCTTCTTTCAATAGAAAGCTTATCAACGGCTATAAAGCTCTTGAGTGAAATATCACCAGTATCACCCTTTGTAAAAAGCCTGTTGCTTTTTACGTTAACAAGCTTTACGTCACCTGTGCTTACGCTTACGTTAATATCACCTGTACAATTTACGTTTTTTACGTTTATTTTTCCTGTTGAAACTGCAAGCTTAAGTGAGCCTATATCTGCATTCTCCACACGAATATCTCCTGTGCTTGCATCTAACTCAGCGCTTCCCGTACATGATGCATTATAATTAATATCGCCTGTGCTTACAGAGATATCAACGCTTTCAAATTTAAAATCCTCATGTACTCTTACATCTCCCGTACTCGCCTCTACCGTAAGGGCTTTATACTCGCTCTCGGGTAAAAATACGTTGATTTTTTCATTGTCGAAATTAAATAGGGAGATATATTCGTACCATTCTCTCTCATCTACTATTTCTATAACAAGGACGTCGTCCTTAACGAAGGCTGAGTGCTTCATATTCTCCCTCTCGTAGCAAACCACCTTGCATTCCCCATCGTCAGAAGGCAAGAAAACAATATCAGCCGTATCTGTATTTACTGATATACTACTGAAATTATCCTTTATTTCGTGGGTGTTGGTTTCATATTTTTGCGTACTGAAACTTGTAAAGTCAAATCCTACTGCAAAAAGTGACGCAGTAAACATTACAAGTCCGGCAACCATAATAATAACAGCAATAACGATAGCAATTTTACTTGTTCTGCTCATTTTTACTCTCCCTTCCGATAAAACAACGCTTTATCCAAGTAGGTATTTTTACAGTAATTTTTATAAGCGCCTTGGTAAGACGTTTTAAGCCGATATATGAAAAAATCGATACGCCGCCAAGGAATAATCCTGCGCCAAATGAAGCAAAGCCCACAGACGTGTTCCCCATAGCAATGCCTACAATAAGCATAACCGCTCCTGCAAGAGGACACAATGCAAAGCAAAAAACCACAGCCCAAAGTGATATCATTACTGCCCACACAACAGCATATACCGAAAAGGCAGCTGCTAAAAGGGATATAAGAATAGAGCCCCAAATGGGTGCACCTGCTATTACCAGTGCGATTCCCCAACAGGTCAATGGCTTTTCAGGCTTGATTCTGCGCTTTACCAAGG
>JAFVYY010000007.1 GCA_017508405.1 Clostridia bacterium | reverse complement strand
TAAGTGACGGAGCCGGCGGAGCCATATCAATGGAGACATACGTCGAAAAAATAAACGAGATACTTTCAAACGTTCCGCCCGTATTTATGCTGATAAATCTATTTTGCACGGCAACGAGTATCATTGCGGCAATTGTATACTGCAAATACATCGAAAAGAGAAGCGTTGCATCAATGGGACTGAGGAAGGGAAATGCCTTCCTTGAGTATACGGTTGGCGCAGGTATAGGCGTAATTATGTACGCTCTGACCTTCATTATTGCTTATGTAAGCGGTTCGGTTACGGTAAAGCTCAACCCTGAGGGATTTATGCCTATTATAATCCTCTTCCTTTTGGGATACGTTATTCAGGGCGCATCCGAGGAGCTTTTGGTACGCGGCTATCTTATGGTGACGGTTGCAAGAGATTATAAGCCGTGGATAGCAATAATATTCAGCTCTACAATGTTCAGCCTTTTACACTCATTCAACGCCGGAGTAAGCGTTTTGGCTCTCATTAACATATTCCTTTTCGGAATACTTATGGGAGTATATGTGTTCAAGCGCGGTAACATTTGGGGCGCATGCGCAATTCATTCCTTCTGGAATTTTGCACAGGGTAATATATTCGGCTCAAACGTCAGCGGTACATCGGCAACTCCGTCGTTATTCATTATGGAATACGATCCGTCAAGACAGCTTGCGAACGGCGGTGCCTTCGGACTCGAGGGCGGTGTTGCCACAACCATAGTTCTCGTTATAGCTTTGGGAATATGCTTGCTTCTTAAAACGAAGAAAAGTGAGCTCTCAATTCTTGAAAAGCCTTTGGATATTGCATAAATTCATTAAAAATCGAAAAATATTCATCAGGCTTGCATAAAAATCGGCGAATTTGATAAAATGTATTGACATTTATAAATACAAGTTGTATAATACTAATGCTTTATTATTTTTATAAATTAAAAGGAGATTTTAAAATGAAGAAGATAGTTTCTTTCGTTCTTGTTGTATTGATGCTTGCTACATGCTTTACATTTGCTGCATGCGGTAAGAAGGACAAGTTCGTAGCAGTAGACGCTACCGACCTTCTTAAGGAGGATTTCGGTATCGCAGTTAAAAAAGGTAATACCGCACTTATGGCAGAGGTAAACAAGGTTGTTAACGCATGGGTTGCTGACGGCACAATGCAGAAGTATCTTGATTACTACACAGACCTTGCTGACTATGAGGCAGGTGTGGAGGGCGTTTCCAAGCCCGAAGCAGGCACTCTTAAGGTTACATGGGACTTCGGTAATGCAACAGAGGTTATCACAGTTTACACAGAATCAGGCTTTGCTCCCTTTGAGTTCGTTTCCAACGGCAAGGTAATCGGTGTTGATATCGCTATTATGAGCCAGGTTGCTCTCAATATGGGTAAGAAGATCGAGGTTAAGGACGTATTGTTCGATACTATTCCTACCTGTGTTAAGCAGTCCACAGGCGATGCAGTTGGCGCTGCAGGCTTGTCCATCACAGAGGAGAGAAAGGCAGAGGTTGATTTCTCCGATATTTATTTCAGCTCCACACTTGTAATCGTATCTGCTGAGGACAAGGCTATCTCCAGCGTTAGAGACCTTTCCGGTCTTAAGGTTGCAGTTCAGGAAGGAACAAGCGGCGACCTTATCATTTCAAATGCTGCAACAGCTAAGGGACACGTTTATGAAAACGAGGATGGTGACGAGGTTAAAGTTACAGTTTCCGATACAACAGATATCAGACGCTATAAGCAGTATACATTGGCATACGCTGACCTTAAGGCAGGCCGTGTAGATGCTATCCTTATGGATAAGCTTCCTGCACAGACAATGCTTGCAGTTGCAGACTAATATATCATAGAAAAAGTGAGGGCGCCTATCAGGCACTCTCACTTATTCTGCTAAAAGGTGAATATGGAACATATTTTATCAGCATCAGTATTCAGTAAGTTTTCCAAAGCCTTCTTTGAACAGGGCAGATGGAAAATGTATCTTGAAGGACTTGGTAATACAATAATCATTGCTGTCGTAGCAGCCCTTATCGGTACGGTTATCGGTGTTACATTCGCTATGGTTAATTACCTTAATAAAAAGACGGGTAAGCTCAAGGTATTTTCAAGGATAGCAAACGTATACATAACCATAATAAGAGGAACGCCTGTAGTTCTTCAGCTTATGATCCTTTACTTTGTAGTATTTGCATCGTGGGATAACGGTATTATGATAGGCGCTATTACTTTTGGTCTTAACTCAGGAGCATACGTTGCGGAAATCGCACGTGCCGGCTTTGAAAGCGTTGATGACGGACAGATGGAGGCAGGACGCTCCCTCGGTATGTCAACGGCGCAGACAATGTGGCACATCGTAATTCCTCAGGCTGTTAAGAATTGCTTGCCTCCCTTGTTCAATGAGTTTATTACGTTGGTTAAGGAAACTGCAATAGTTGGTTACGTTGGAATTATGGACCTTGGCAAGATACCCGGTCTTATCCAGTCAAGAACCTTTGACTATTTATTCCCGCTTGTAATTGCCGCAGTTATGTATCTTGCAGTAGTTCTTGTTCTTACAAAGATCCTTCATGTTCTTGAGAAAAAAATGGCTAAGAGCGACAGAAACGGAGGCGCGGTAAATGGAAAATAATAAACCGTTAATTGAGGTTAAGAACCTTGTTAAAAGCTTCGGTGACAACGTCGTTTTAGACAATATATCAACGAATATCCATCACGGCGAGAAGGTAGTTGTTATCGGACCGTCAGGATCGGGTAAATCTACGTTTCTCCGTTGCCTCAACTGTCTTGAGGATCCCACTGACGGAGAAATCATATTTGAAAATGAGAATATCGCAGACCCTAAGGTGGATATCAATATTCATCGCCAGAATATGGGTATGGTATTCCAGCAGTTCAATCTTTTCAATAACAAAACCGTTCTTGAAAACATCATGCTTGCTCCTGTGATCATTTATACAAAGAAGGCTGTTGCAGAGGGTAAGACTAAAGAGCAATTTAAAAAAGAGTGCTATGATAAGGCTATGGAGCTTCTTCGCCGTATCGGTCTTGAGGACAAGGCAAACGTATATCCCTCAACTCTTTCCGGCGGACAAAAGCAGAGAATAGCAATTGTACGCGCCCTTGCCATGAATCCTAAGGTAATGCTTTTTGATGAGCCTACGTCAGCTCTTGACCCCGAAATGGTAGGTGAGGTGCTTGACCTTATCAAGGAGCTTGCAGACGAGGGTATGACTATGGTTATAGTTACTCACGAAATGGGATTTGCAAGAGAGGTTGCTACAAGAGTGTTGTTTATGGCAGACGGAAATATTGCTGAGGAGGGAACTCCTACGCAGATATTTGATAATCCCCAAAATCCGAGAACAGTTCAATTTTTAAAGGCAGTCCTTTGATTCCTATACGAGGATTATTTGCAAGATATGTCACGTTGATTTAAGGAGATGGTGATTTGAAATACGAAAAATCGTGTGGAACAGTAGTCTTCCGCAAAGCCCGTGGAAAATATGCCGTGCTTCTTATAAAAAACAGATATGCAGATTTCTGGTCTTTCCCTAAAGGCCATGTGGAGGCGGGGGAGAATGAGTACCAGACCGCTATCCGTGAAACAAAGGAAGAAACGGGAATAGACGTAAAGATCGAAAACGGTTTTCGCATGGAGTCCGTTTATCTTATAGGTAAGAGAAAAAATACGGAGAAGAGGGTTGTATATTTTACAGCGCTTACAACAAGAGCGTACGTAGAACCCCAGCCAAAGGAAATAGCTGCCTTTCATTGGTTTTTTGAGGACGAATTTCCCGAGGATTCCTCGTTTGAAAACGACAGAGTTATTTTCAAGGAAGCTCTTAAATTTATTAAAGAGCGCTTTGGAGAAGCAACTGAAAAAAACATATAAAAAAACCCGACCTTATTAAACAAAGGTCGGTTTTTTGTATACTAAGGGTAGGGCTGTTGCAGGAATCAACGCTTTATTAATCTTCGGCGCCTTCTTTATTTTTGCTCATTTCATTTTTGATAATTGAGGCAAGCTCTTCGCCGGGCTCAAAAATTACGGCGTCGTATCTGGAACCGTTTTCAAAAACGATTACATATTTTTCCCCCGTAAAAATATTTTTATTGTATTTGTAGAAGCCTATATTTTTATATTCTTTTCTGAGAGATGTATTATATCCCTTTTCGAGCTTTTCGAAATATACGGCATCGGATAGGGGAAAATAACAAACGTAGGAGCCACGCTTACCGCTTGATTTGTCAATATAAAAATAAAATGCGCCGTTTCTTTCCGTTAATATATATGTGAATGTTGTAATTTCATATTTTATGAAAAGAAAAACAGCTGCGGTAAGGAAAATAAATGCTGTGCATTGAATAATGGTGGTGACTATTCCGCCGTAGGGAATAAGAAGACCGATAACTGCAACCATAAAAAAGAAGCAGTAGAGCCCTCTTGCTTTTATATCGGTGCGGGGTGGAATGTATTTCATAAATTCTCCTTCAGCTTATAAAAACAGGAATCCGAACGCAGTCGGATTCCCTAAAGCTCGTTTATAGTCTTACGCTTCCTTCTTTACGATTTCCTTGCTAGCGTAGAAACCGCACTTTGAACAAACACGGTGTGTAAGATTGTATTCGCCACAGTTAGAGCACTTAACCATTGTGGGAGCTGTCATCTTGCTGTTGTTTGATCTTCTAAGATTTGTACGAGAATGAGACTGTTTTCTCTTCGGAACTGCCATCGATTTATCCTCCTTAAACGAAACTAATATCTTATCTTAATTATTATACTACAAAACTTAATCATTTTCAAGTAGTTTTTGTAAAATTGCAAGCCTTGGGTCGATTTCTTTTTTCTTCGGGCAATCACAAGGACCGAAATTCAGATTTTTACCGCATTTCGGGCAAAGTCCTGCGCATTCCTCTTCACACAGGAGCTTAGACGGAAATTCAAGAAGCAATTCTTCAACGAGTTCGCGGTCGATGTCCAGCTTACCGTTTTTCATAATGACGTATGCGTCATTGTCCTCGTCCTGAAGTGTACCTGAATTAGCGACGGTGCGATTGAATGTAAGGATAAATTTGCCAGAAATATCCTTAAGACATCTTGCGCAATGCGTACTGTATTTAAGCTCTGCTGTAAAGGATAGGGTTATATAACCCGCTGTATTTACGACAGTACCCTTAACGTGTACGGGGGGCGCAAAAGAAACGTCGTCAGGCGGGATAAGGGGGCTTTCTTCACTATCTGTGTCAAGATCATATTCAAAATCAAGAGAATTAACCTTGCCGCTTACGAGGGAAGTTAAGTCAAGTACCATATCACACCTCCGTGGCTTTATCATTTCACAGATACATATTATATATAAAAATATCCTTTTTGTCAAGTATTTTTATAAAAAAACTTGATTAGAAAGAATTTATGTGTTACAATGATAGAAAATTGTTTAAAGGAGTAAAAAAATTGGGCAAGTTCGCTAAGGTAATCAAACATATTTTCATAATTGCTCTTGTGGCTTTTCTCGCCGCATTGCTTTTAAGAATTTGTCAGTCCGACTATAAGGCTCTTGAGGATATAAATATAACCGATAATTTTATCGTTGCATATGAAAATGACAGCAATGTGAGAACCCATGCAGTAAATGACGGCTTCTCGGAGAACGGAGCTGTTTTCGGATATTCTCTCGTTTATATGGAGGAGTCGGGATATCTTCAGCTTACCGTAAGATATAACGTAAGGCATATTGACGAAGTGAAGAAGGAATACCCCGATTTTAAAGAGGAATATATCAGATACACCCTTACGGATGCAAACGGCAAGACTTATGTCCCCAATATAATCGGTGAAGAGGGAAAGTTCAATTATCAGTATTATAAGCTTGAATTTACAGATATTGACAGCTTTGACGTTAATCTAAAAATTAATATGATTCTTGATAATATTGACGATAACGTAAGTAAGAAAAACGTTCTTACGATACACAAGGGTGATGATACGTCAATCGCCTACGAGTTTTCAAGAAGTGAGAAGAAGCTTCTCGGCATATAATTGAAAACCGTATCCGCAGTAAATTTTTACTGCGGATATTTTTCTTTATATTATTTACAACTAAAAATATATATGTTAAAATAATAAGAGTGTATACCGATTAGTTTTAAGAACGGAGGCATAGCCGTGGAAAATAATAAATTCAGTTTAAAAAGCGCATATAAGCCCACGGGCGATCAGCCTCAGGCAATAGCCAAGCTTACGGAGGGCATAATAAACGGAGCTAAAATGCAAACTCTTCTCGGCGTTACAGGCTCGGGAAAGACCTTTACTATGGCTAACGTTATAGCAAACGTAAATAGACCCACCCTGATCCTTGAGCCCAATAAAACCTTAGCGGCACAGGTATGCTCGGAGATGAGAGAGCTGTTTCCCGATAATGCTGTTGAGTACTTTGTGTCCTATTACGATTACTATCAGCCGGAAGCATATATACCCGGAAAGGATGTTTATATAGAGAAGGACGCAATGGTAAATGACGAGATAGATAAGCTTCGTCACAGTGCCACAAGCTCACTTTTTGAGCGTCGTGACGTTATTATAGTAGCCAGTGTATCCTGTATATATTCTCTCGGCGACCCCGAGGAATATGAGAGCCTGCAGATAGGATTGAGACAGGGTATGAACATTAGCAGAGACGATCTCGTTCGCCGTCTCGTAGCACTAAACTATGAACGAAACGATATAAATTTTGTGCGTGATAAATTCAGAATACGCGGAGACGTGGTTGAAATTTTTCCTGCATCTTCCTCGGATAAGGCCATAAGGGTCGAGTTCTTTGACGATGAAATCGATAGAATAAGTGAAATCAATACCTTAACCGGCGAGGTGCTTCGCCCTCTTAAATACTGCGCTGTATTTCCCGCTAATCACTATGTTGTTTCCGATGACAAAAGAGAGAAGGCTCTTTCGGAGATTTATGATGAAATGGTGGACAGAGTGGCGTATTTTAAGTCACAGAACAAGCTTTTGGAGGCGCAAAGGATAGAGGAAAGAACTAAGTACGATATTGAAATGCTTCGTGAAATAGGCTTTTGCTCGGGGGTTGAAAACTATTCAAGGATCCTGTCGGGCAGAGAACCGGGCTCAACACCTTATACGCTTCTTGACTACTTCCCCGAGGATTTTATAATTTTTATAGATGAAAGCCATGTGACCGTGCCTCAGGTAAGAGGTATGAGCGGAGGAGACCTTGCAAGAAAAACAAATCTTATAGAGTACGGCTTTCGCTTGCCGTCTGCTTACGACAACCGTCCCCTCAATTTTGATGAATTTTTATCAAAGCTCAATCAGGTGGTATTCGTATCCGCAACTCCGGCAGAGTTTGAAAAGCTTCATTCGGAGGCAACCGCAGAGCAGCTTATACGTCCAACGGGACTTGTGGACCCTGTGTGCGAGGTCCGCCCCATTGCTACTCAGGTCGACGACGTAATGGGTGAGATCCGCTTAAGAGCAGAGGCCGGAGAAAGAACACTTGTTACCACGCTTACTACAAAAATGGCTGAGGACCTTACAGACTATCTGTCCTCAAACGGTATAAAGGTGAAATATATCCACCATAACGTTGATACCATTGAAAGAATGGAAATCATCCGTTCCCTTCGTTTGGGTGAGTTTGACGTTTTGGTCGGTATTAATCTTCTTCGTGAGGGACTGGATATACCGGAGGTATCCTTGGTGGCGATCCTTGACGCAGATAAGGAAGGACTTTTCCGTTCTGAAACCTCGCTTATTCAGACCATAGGAAGAGCGGCTCGTAACGCTAACGGAAAGGTGATCATGTATGCCGACGTTATGACACGGTCCATGCAGAGTGCTATAGGAGAAACGGAAAGGCGACGTAAAATACAAAGTGAATATAATGAGAAAAACGGCATAATTCCAAAAACGGTTATAAAGAACGTTCACGACGTTATAGACCTCGGTAAGCGCGCTGATGAAAAGGAAAAGAAGCGTAAGCTTACAAAGGAGGATAAGGAAAAGCTTATAGAGCAGTATACCTCGGAAATGCGTGAGGCTTCCCGTAAGCTCGAATTTGAGAAGGCTGCCTTCCTAAGAGATAAAATCAAGGAATTAAAAACAACCAAGCAGGTGAAAAAATGATAAATAAAATAGAAATAAGAGGAGCAAGAGTCCATAATCTCAAGAATATAGACTTAACTATCCCGAGGGATAAGCTCGTTGTACTTACGGGACTTTCGGGCTCGGGTAAATCCTCTCTTGCATTTGATACGATATACGCAGAGGGGCACAGAAGATTCGTTGAATCCTTGTCTTCCTATGCAAGAATGTTCCTCGGTCAATTGGATAAACCGGACGTTGACTTTATAGAGGGACTGTCCCCTGCCATATCCATAGACCAAAAGACCACGTCGAAAAATCCCCGTTCAACCGTTGGCACAGTAACGGAGATATACGATTACTTAAGACTTCTTTATGCGCGCTTGGGCGTTGTACACTGTCCCGAATGCGGCAAGGAGATAAGACAGCAGAGCGTTGACCAGATAATCGATAAGCTACTTGAGCTTCCGGAGGGAGAACGCTTTATGGTGCTTTCTCCCGTTGTAAGAGGTAAAAAGGGAAGACATGAAAAGGTTATTGCCGATGCAAGAAAGAACGGATATGCAAGACTTCGCATTGACGGTACGGTTTACGATATAAACGAGGATATTGAGCTTGAGCTTACAAAAAAGCACAATATATATATAGTGGTTGACAGACTGGTCATGAAAGACGGTATTCGGTCAAGACTCTCCGATTCCGTTGAGAATGCTCTTAAGGCATCCGACGGACGGTTAAGCATTGTAACCTTGCCCCGTGACGGGGACGGTAAGGAATACAGCTTTTCTACCAATTATGCCTGTGAGGAGCACAATATCAGCTTCGGTGAAATTGAGCCGCGCTCATTCTCCTTCAATAATCCCTTCGGCGCTTGCGAGCATTGTCTTGGCATAGGTGAAATGAGGAATATATCTCCCGAAAAGGTGATACCCGACAAGGATCTCGCCTTGAATCAGGGAGCAATAGCGGTAAATGGCTTTAAATCTATTGATGAGGAGAGCTGGCACGGACCGCTTATCTCTGCGGTTGGCGAAAAAATGGGCTTCACAATGGATACGCCCATAAAGGATTATACTGACGAGCAGTACAATGCGCTTCTTTACGGTACAGGCGATGCGGAATATACCATTAACAGGTATTTTGCAAAGCAAAAAAGAGTACAAACTGTAAAATTCGAGGGTATAATCGGTATTATAAAGTCGAGAATGCAGATGATGGGGGAGGAATACTACGAGCAGTTTATTGAGGAAACGCCCTGTCCCGTTTGTCACGGACAAAGGCTTAACAAATTTTCCTTGGCAGTAACCGTCGGAGGCAAAAATATAGACGAATTCTGCCGTATGTCCGTAAGCAATGGACTCGACTTTATAAACAGTCTTGAATTTACCCCCTCCGAAGAGCAGATAGCAAAGGAAATTTTAAAGGAGATTCGCGCACGCCTCGGATTTATGAAGAGCGTGGGACTTGAATATCTGACCCTTGCAAGAAGGGCATCGACCCTTTCTGGAGGCGAAGCCCAGAGAATCCGCTTGGCAACGCAGATAGGCTCATCTCTTGTGGGCGTGCTTTATATCCTTGATGAGCCGAGTATAGGTCTTCACCAGAGGGATAACGGAAAGCTTATAAATACGCTTTGCAATCTCCGTGACGTCGGCAACAGCGTTATCGTGGTTGAGCATGATGAAGAAACGATGCTTTCGTCGGATTATATTGTAGATATAGGTCCCGGAGCAGGCGTTCACGGCGGAGAGGTCGTGGCGGCAGGTACTCCAAAGGAAATTATGGAAAACAAAAATTCCATAACAGGAGCGTATCTATCGGGAAGAAAAAGAATAGAAATACCTAAAGCAAGACGCAAGGGAAACGGCAGCTTTGTTAAGATTATCGGCGCTAAGGAAAACAATCTGAAGAATATAAACGTGGACATTCCCCTCGGCTGCTTCGTGGCAGTTACCGGAGTGTCAGGGTCGGGAAAATCCTCACTCGTTAACAAAATTTTGTTACAAGCTCTTGCTAAAAAGCTTAACAGAGCAATTACGTATCCCGGCAAATGCGACAGAATAGAGGGCTATGAGGCGCTTGATAAGGTCATAGCAATAGACCAATCTCCCATAGGACGTACTCCAAGGTCAAATCCGGCCACGTATACGGGTCTTTTTAATGAAATTCGTGATCTCTTCGCTAAAACTCCCGATGCGAAGATGCGCTCATACGGTCCCGGCAGATTCTCCTTTAACGTAAAGGGAGGAAGATGCGAGGCGTGTGAGGGCGACGGCGTCAAAAAGATAGAAATGCATTTCTTACCCGACGTATACGTAAAATGCGACGTATGCAAAGGTAAACGCTATAACAGAGATACCCTCGAGGTGAAATTCAAGGGCAAGAATATATCCGACGTTCTTGAAATGACCGCAGAGGAAGGAGCTGTATTTTTCAGCGACATCCCATCAATTTCAAGAAAGCTTCAGACTATTTGCGATGTAGGACTCGGTTACATTAAGATAGGACAGTCCTCAACGACTCTCTCCGGAGGAGAAGCCCAGAGAGTAAAGCTTGCAACTGAGCTTTCCAAACGTTCTACGGGAAAGACGATGTATATTCTTGATGAGCCTACTACAGGCTTGCATTCCGAGGACGTAAATAAGCTTATCGGCGTTCTTCAGCGTCTTGTTGATGCAGGCAACAGCGTTCTTGTTATAGAGCATAATCTTGATGTTATAAAGACTGCCGATTACATTATAGATTTAGGTCCCGAGGGCGGAGATAACGGCGGTACCGTCGTTGCGGTAGGAACTCCGGAGGAGGT
>JAFVYY010000059.1 GCA_017508405.1 Clostridia bacterium | reverse complement strand
ATATCGTAGAACAATCCCTCAGTCAGCTTCGCTGACAGCTCCCTTTACACAAGGGAGCCTTTTTTGTTCACCTATGACTTGTCAATTTTCCTGACAAGCACTGCATTTGTGGACACAAATGCAAAATACGGCATATCTTTTTCAAGATACACCGTATTTTTGAAAACTGTCCTTTAGGGTGAACCCCTATTGTCAGCTTCTTTTTATACTGTGATTTCTAGGCTTCCGCTTCCGTTTTTGGAGTGGGTAAAGCGTGATTTTACTATTTTGCCGTCTGCTTCGATTTCAATTTCATATTCACCGAAAAATCCGCGAAGATTACATTCTCCGTTTGTCAGCTCACACGAAAGCTCCGTTTTCCATTTCTTATTAATAAGATTATCAAGGGTCTTATAAGCGGGCTTGGGCGTTAAATCAAATCTTAGAAGTCCGCCGTAATAAACGTTTTCTCCGACGGTCATATCTCCCTGCGTACGGGCAATTTTTTCGGGGGTGGGGTCGGCTACGTATGCGTAGCCGTCAACCAAATTCCAGTAAATTATCTGCTCCATTGCGGGATGGGAGAACCATACGGTATAAAGGTATTCGATAAGCTTTGCCTGTATTTCCTCATCCTCGGCTTCATCCGAATATGCGGGGATAGTTATTTCTGTCACCTGTAAGCAATTTATAAGGTCTGCGTACATATTCATATGGTCGTAGAGGCTGATAGGGTTATAAAGATAGCTTGATTTTCTTAATTCGCTCTCTCTTGACTCAAACATATGGAACTGAGCGCCGATAGCGTCAATTCTTGCTCCCTTTAAAAGGTTTGCTTCAACGTAGGCGTAGTAGCTGTCTGTAGCGCGGCAATTCGCGCCCCAGAAAGCTTCGGTATATTCGTTTATTACAAGCTGATTTTCAGGAAAATACTTTTCTGCAGTTTTAAAGCACCATTCAATGTAGTCCTTTTGGTTATAGAAAGCTGTTACACAGTTATTATGTGCCCAAAGCATTTCATTAGTTACCTCAATTGTAGGCATTTTGTCAGCGTATCTTTCCGCAATTTGCTTGTATCTTAATTCAAGAGCAGATTTAACCTCGTCAATCGACGCATCCTTCAGCCATTTTGGAAACTGAAAATCGTAGGCTAAGGCATGTTCCCTCGGCTCAATTCCGTTTTCCTCGCAGAACTCTATACAGAGGTCAATAGCTGGACGGCGGTAATATTTCGGGGAGTCCTTGCCAAAGCGGAGAACACCTCTTTTTTCCTCAAGAGAAGCCCAGTAGAAGGGTAGAGTAGCCATATTGAAAAGGCTCTTGAAATATTCCTTGTAGGCTTGATTTTTACTGTCTGTTTCAAGCTCGTCAAGCATAAAAATATTTGCGCCGAATTTAAACTCGTGGTTAAGCTGCTTTATCTTTACCTTGCCGTTTGATATCTTATTTCCGTCCTTATCCGTTACGGAAATTTTTATATCGCCCTTTCTGTATTTTTCAATATTCGGGTATACCGTGTCTTCAAAAAAATCCTTGTTTTGCTCAAAATAGTCAAGCACGCATTTTCTGTTGCTCATATTTCCTCCTTGACAAGCCCGCATAATGGCAGACAGCTGATATTTTCTCTTTTTCATAAGTATGACGGTATATTATCCTCACCTAAGAGGATTAGATCCGTTATTATTCTATCATACAGGTTAAAGGATGTCAACAAATGGCTTAAAATACCTTCTTTTTATGAAAACCGATTGAAATCTCCGCCCAAAGGTGATATAATATGCTTTACAAAAGAATAAACGCAGAGCATCTGAATATAAATATATTCGTTGTCGGGTATACTGCCGGACGGTATACTCGGGGATAAGGAAATCACGGTCAGAATCCGTAGCAACAGCCATTACCGTATCTCCGTTTGCATAGCAGACGGTCAAGTCGGAATGCTTATCGCTTTGTGACACGTAAAGGTCTCTTGGGCAACTTGGGGAGATTGTGGTAAATTAAGATTAGGCATATTTACGTCTAATCTCGCTTTGCTATGGCAGGATTGCAAGGCTATGCTCACAGTACCCCACGGAGGGTACTTTTATTTTATCCTTTTGACAAAAAGAAAGGATATCAAAAAATGAAAAAAACAGTTAAATCAATAGTATCGATTCTTCTTTCCCTTATGTTTATTGTAACGCTTGCTTCCTGTAATACGGTTGACGCAACAGGCTTATGGGAGAACGCCACGTATTTAAGGGACATGGAATTTGGCAACGGAGAAAAAACAGTAGTAGTTGAGGTAAAGGCGGGAGAGGAGCAGATCACATTTACGGTGAATACGGATGAGAGCACCGTAGGTGCGGCTCTTCTCGAGCATGAGCTTATTGCGGGAGAAAGCAGCCAGTACGGCTTATACGTTAAGGTGGTAAATGGAATTACCGCGGATTATGACGTTGATATGAGCTATTGGGCATTTTATATTAACGGCGAATATGCTATGACGGGCGTAGATAGCACGGAAATAACAGAGGGCGCAGTTTACAGGCTTGAATACACCAAATAACAAAAAAGAGGGAAGACTGCGCAGATCATTAAGAATAAGAGAAATGGTGCTGTATCCAATGCTCGCCTCCGTTATGTTCTGCTCCAAGATCATAATGGAGGTCTTACCGAACATTCACCTGCTCGGAATGTTTGTAATGGCATATACCCTCGTTTTTCGCAAAAAAGCGTTGATAATAATTTATCTTTACGTAATGCTGAACGGCGCTTACGCAGGCGTTTCCCTTTGGTGGGTGCCTTATCTTTACATATGGACTGTTCTTTGGGCGGTAACTATGCTTTTACCGAGGAATATGCCAAAGAGGGTAAAATGCGTTGTTTATCCTACTGTGTGCTGTATCCACGGGCTTTCCTTCGGAACATTGTACGCACCTGCGCAGGCGTTGATGTTCGGGTTGAATTTCCAACAGACCATAGCATGGATAATGGCGGGATTACCGTGGGATCTTGTACACGGTATAGGTAATATCTTTGCGGGAATGCTTGTATTCCCCTTAAGTGAGCTGCTTAATAAGCTGCTTAAAAAACAGCATATTGACTAAACGTAAAAGCGGCGAGCTGCATGTGTGATGTCCTTGTCGGAGAATTTGCAATATGGGTATGGGCATAGTCCGATGCATTTGTTAAACAAATGCGAAACTTGCGATAAAAACATAAAGAGAGAACAATGCGGAAAGAAAAACCGCTTTGCTCTCTCTTTTTCTGCTTTTAGTGATATTCTTTGCTCTCGCAAAGAGTGATATGATTGCTAT
>JAFVYY010000058.1 GCA_017508405.1 Clostridia bacterium | reverse complement strand
TATTCTCCATCTCCGGTCGTGGTACAGTTGCTACTGGTAGAATCGAGAGAGGTACAGTTAAGATGGCTGATACAGTTGAAATCGTTGGTCTCTCTGATGAGAACAAGACAACTGTTATTACAGGTATCGAAATGTTCCACAAGCTCATGGACAATGCTGAAGCAGGCGATAACGTTGGTCTTCTTCTCCGTGGTATAGCTAAGAACGACATCGAAAGAGGTCAGGTTCTTTGTAAGCCCGGCTCCATCCAGCCCCACACAAAGTTTGTAGGTCAGGTTTACGTTCTTACAGAAAAGGAAGGCGGCCGTTCCAAGCCCTTCTTCACAAACTACAGACCTCAGTTCTACATCAGAACAACTGACGTTACTGGTATCATCAACCTCGACGTTGATATGGCTAAGCCTGGTGACAACGTAACAATGAACGTTGAGCTCATCACTCCTATCGCTATCGAAAAGGGTCTCCGTTTCGCTATTCGTGAGGGTGGCCGTACAGTAGGTTCCGGTACAGTTTCTGAAATCCTTGCATAATTGTAAGTAAATTTCACATATAAAAGACGCAGAGCAATCTGCGTCTTTTTTGTTGACTTTATTGATATCGGGTAGTATAATATAGCTATGAAATTAAAGGAGAAAATATGAAAAAGCTGATTTTTGATTTTGACGGAACACTTGTTGATTCCATGCCTGTGTGGGCAGAATTTATATTAAAGAAATTAGACGAGCTGGGCGTTGACTATCCGGATGATATAATAAAAACAGTTTCTCCTTTGGGAACAAAGGGAGCTGCGCAGTACCTTATAGATATAGGTGTAAATGCAAGTGTTGATGAACTTCTTTCGATGATGGATGACTTTGCCCTTTACGAATATACAAACAATATTCCCGCAAAGGATGGAGTAATAAATAAGCTGACAGAGTGGAAAGGGCAGGGGTACAGTCTTAATATACTTACCGCGTGCAACCATAATCTTCTTGATCCCTGTCTTAAAAGGCTCGGTATATATGAGCTTTTTGACAATATATGGTCGTGCGAAGAGGATATGGGTATGAATAAGAAAAACACGGATGTATACCGTATGGTGTCGGAAAAACTTAATACCGTATGCGAAAATTGCGTGTTTTTTGATGATAATATAGGAGCACTTTCCATGGCTCACAATGCGGGAATGATAACGGTGGGCGTTTACGATGCTACGTCCGATGATGCCGTATCGGAAATGAAAGCAATCGGAAACAAATATATTTACTCTTTTAGAGAATTATAAAAAGAGGGGGACACCCTCTTTTTTATAATATAATGCATATAAGACCGTTTGCCCCTTCGTTTATAACTCTTGTAAGAGTATCGGAAAGCTTTGATCTTGATTCCGGTGATATGTGTTCAAGCTTCGCATGTAAGCCTTCGTTTACAAGCTCATAAAGGGACTTTCCAAACATATTTGAATCCCAAATCTTTTTTGGATCGTCCTCAAACTCGTCAAGCATATATTTAATAATTTCCTTGGATTGCTCTGCTGTTCCGACAATTGGATTGATTTCTGTTTCAATGGAAGCCTTGATCATATGAATTGACGGAGCGGATGCCCGCAGCTTGACTCCGTAAGCCCCCGCCTGCTTAACGATTTCAGGCTCCTCAAGTGTCATATCGTTAACGTCGGGAAGAACTATACCGTATCCTTCGGAGTTAACTTGATCTATGGCATCGGTAAATTTATCAAATTCCTTTTTACATTCTGAAAGGCGTTTTATATTAAGAAACAGCTCCTCATCATTCGTTATTGTAATACCGCAAAGCTCACTCATTATCTTATAGTAAAGATCGGGAAGAAGATCAACTTTTATAAGTACGTTGCCGTTACCTAAATCGTACACAGGCTCGGGCTTTTTTACTATATATTCATTTTTTTCAAGCTCGCAAAGGCATTTTTCCGTATCGTCGATTTTGGAAACTGACAGAACGGATTCCCGAATTGAGGTGTATAAGCTTTGTTTAAGCCAATGGTCATTTTCGAGGGTGGATATGTATTTCGGCATATCAAAAATCATTTGCGAAACGGAGAACTGACCGAGAAGCAGCTTGATTATTTCTTCAAAATCCTGATATGTCAAATCAAGGGCGCTTACGAGCGCAACCGGCGCAGAGTATTTTTCCTCAAGACCTATTGCAAGGTCTCTTGATAGCTTGCTTGACGGATCCTGTGAGTTTAAGATGATAACAAACGGTTTACCGAGAGCCTTAAGCTCGGATATTACCTTTTCTTCACTTTTTATGTAATCTTCTCTTGAAAAATCTCCGATGGTCCCGTCTGTTGTAACAACAAGCCCTACGGTGGAGTGATCACATATTACTTTCTTAGTGCCAAGCTCGGCAGCTCTTTCGAACTCCATAGGATCTTTTTCCCACGGAGTCTGTATCATTCGCTTTTCACCGTTTTCCTCGGTTCCGATAGCTCCGTTTATAAGATATCCCACACAGTCAATAAGGCGCACCTTCATTGAAGCGTTACCAACCTTTATTGATACTGCCTCGTCGGGAATAAACTTAGGCTCGGTAGTCATAACCGTTTTACCCTGAGCGCTTTGGGGCATTTCATCAAGAGCTCGAGCTTTATCGTAACCCTCTTCTATATTTGGCAGCACAAATTCTTCCATGAATTTCTTTATTACCGTTGATTTACCCGTTCTTACAGGACCTACAACGCCTACGTAGATTTCACCGTTGGTTCTTTTTCCAATATCCTCGTATATGTTCATAAATAATCTCCGTTCCTCATTGATTTCATACTAATATATATTCGAGGATGAGAACTTGTATTACAAAATAAAAAAAGCTTTTCCGAAGAAAAGCCTTTTCTGTTTTTTAAATAACTAATGTCGTTCCGCCGTTTTGGGCGATATCCATAATGAGATCCCAGTTTGCAATCATATATATACCTGTGAAAAGACCGAGTACGATACCAAAAATCGCACAGATAAGACCTGCGATCGCCAAACCGTTTGCGGTGCCTCTTTTCTTTGAAATAACAAAGAAGGCTATGGAGAGTCCACCAAGTATCAAGGGTACTATACCGTATAAACAGCAGCATACTATACTGAGAATTCCGAGAACAAGGCTTGCGATATTGTATCCGTTGCCCTTAGGCTGCTGAGGAGGCTGCTGATTCCAGAAGGGATTGCCATAGGGAGGAGTATTAAATCCGTTACCTGCGCCCTGACCGTTATTATCACCGGACTGCCCCTGATTGTTGTTTTGCTGATATGTATAGTTATCAACTAAATCCTCAAACTTAATATCGTTATTTTTATTTTCGCTCATAATGAAGCTCCTTTCGTTAGGATTTGATAATATATTCTACCATTTTTCGCAGTAAAAATCAATACTAATAAATAAAAAATTGATTTTCAATGTGATATATGTTAAAATGTATGTGTCGGGAGTGATAAAATGAATAAAACACTTAAAAAATTTATTATAGCAAACGTTGCAGTTACGGCAGCCGTAGTACTGTTTCTTATTTACGCATTTTTAACGGTGGGTAAGGAGGGATACGAATGTGTATTCCGAAGAATAACCGGATTTATTTGTCCGGGCTGCGGCGGCACAAGGGCAATTATTTCATTACTAAAGCTTGAAGTTCTTTCCGCCGTCAAATATAATATAGCGGTGGTATTTGGAATATTCGTGTATCTTTATTACAATATCAGAGGAATAATAGAGGCTGCGCGAAAAAATTGGGAATATTTCAGTAAACAAAAATATATTCTGTGCATAGTATTTGCAGTAATACTTATTGTAAACTGCATCGTAAAAAATATTGTGATCGTAGGCTTCGGTATCGATTTTATGTGATAATACTTGACATTTGTCTAATTATATGATACAATAACTATAATTTATATATATGGAGGAACATATTAATTATGGACGGTGACAGTATAGGGTTGATTATCGTAATGATAGTCTTACTTGCTATGTCAGGTTTCTTTTCAGCAACAGAAACAGCGTTTTCCACATTCAATCGTATCAGGATGAAGAGCATGGCGCAGAGCGGCAATAAAAAGGCAGCCCTCGTTATGAAGTATGATGAAAAGTATGATAAAATGCTAAACAGTGTTCTTATCGGTAACAACATTGTTAACATTTCTCTTTCATCCATAGCAACAATTTTCTTTGTAGATCTTTTCAGAAATATGAATCTGGAATCGGCAGAGTCTGTGGGAGCTACTATTTCTACAGTTATTATTACCGTAGCGGTCCTTATTTTTGGCGAGATCACACCTAAAATCATCGCAAAAAGCAATGCGGACAAATTAGCGCTCACAATAGTTTACATAGTTAACGGAATTATAGTTGTTCTTACTCCCCTTAGTGTTATATTCGGCGGATGGAGTAAGCTTGTTATGAAGATATTCAAGTCCAAGGATCAGAATACCGTAACTGAAGAAGAGCTTATGACTATCGTTGATGAAGCAGAGGAGGATGGCACTATTGAGTCGGATGAGGGTGACCTTATACGCTCCGCAATAGAATTTAACGATGTAAGCGCAGGTGATATCCTCACACCGCGTGTTGATATATTTGCAATTTGCAAGGATGATTCAATTGAAGAAATTGCGAAGGCATTTACAGAGAGTGCGTTTTCACGTCTTCCCGTATACGGTGAGGATATGGACGATATCGTAGGTATTCTTCATGAAAAGGATTTCTTCGTTGCATATCATAATAACAACAAAACAGTTACAAAATATATACAGAAGCCTGTTTACGTATCCGAGCATATTAAGATAGCGGATCTTTTACAGGTTCTTAAGTCGAAAAAGACTCATATGGCGATAGTAGTTGACGAGTACGGCGGAACTATGGGTATCGTAACAATGGAGGATATTATCGAGGAGCTTATCGGAGATGTCTTTGATGAGCACGATGAGGTTAAAAACGATTTCGTTGAGCTTCCTGACGGTCGATTCAAGATAGACTGCGGAGCCGACCTTGATGATTTCTTTGATAAATTTGACGTCGTGGTAGATCCCGAAGAAGATATGCCGCAGACAGTAAACGGATTTTTGATGAAGGAGCTCGAGGCCTTCCCACAGGTAGGCGACGGATTTGAATATAAAAATCTTAAAATCGAAATCAGCAAAATCGGTCCGAAGCGAGTAGAAGAAATACTCGTTGAAATAATAAAGCAAGAGGAAGAGGACGCTGAATAAGCGTCCTTTTTTTGAGGTGAAATATGAATGTATTTGATTTTGACGGAACTATTTACGATGGAGACAGCTCTAAGGATTTCTATTTTTATTGCCTGAAAACCTATCCTAAAATCAGAAAAAGAGCATTATCCACAGCTGTTTTCGGTGCGGGATACGGATTGAGAATAGTTAAGAAGCTTACGTTTAAGGAGAAGCTTTTCAGCTTTGTTGCCGATATCGAGGACCTTGATAGAGCGGTTTCCGATTTCTGGGCTAAGCATAAAAAGAATATAAAAAATTGGTATCTTGCAATGAAGCAGCCGACGGACGTTATAATTTCCGCATCACCCGAATTTTTGCTTAAGGGTATTTGCGAGGAGCTTGGTGCAGAGTGTCTGATGGCGTCAAGAGTTGATGAAAAAACCGGTAAGTTTGACGGCGCCAACTGCCACGGTGAGGAAAAGGTAAAGCGCTTTTACGAGCTTTATCCCGAAGGACATATTGATGAATTTTATTCTGACCTTTATTGCGATAGCCCCCTTGCAAAGATAGCGGACAGAGCATTTATTGTGAAGGGTGAGGAGCTTATGCCTTGGAATCCCAAAAAGCTTAAGTAATACCGTATGAAAATAGAAAATGAGTGAGACCATCTCACTCATTTTCTTTTTTAGTAAATTTAGATTGTCTTGACGCTTCAAGACGGACAAGAGATTTATAAAGGGGGTATAAAAGAGAGCACATAACAATATTGCTTACCATATGTATCAGGTCAAATCCAAGTCCCGACACAAGCCAGGCCACCGCCATTTCATAATTAAGCCTGTACATCACTATCTGATAGGGAAGATACATAAGACCGAAAAGAAGCCCATGAATTCCCGAAAATACGGTACAAAGCGCTATCTTTGCTTTTACGGATGCTTTTTTGGGAATCAGCATGACTAATAACCAAAGGATGGGGAATATATATAAATACGGTACCCACCAGAAGGAATATCCTGCTGAGATAACCAAGGATGTTACTGCGTTAAGCATTATGTAAATAAATATCGGAATAAGAGCCTTAGCTCTGTACACAAGAGTGATAACGCATATAAACAGGGCGACACCGTGTACGTTTGGTATAAGCTCAAATATAATATCCGATATAAACATTAAAACGCCAAGCATGGTAAACAGTACCATGTAAAAGACGTTAATGCTTTTGTTACTCCTCTTCAACAAGTGTAACCGCCTTCATTCTCATATCTATAATAGGTCTGTCGGAGATGTTTGTTTTGACGTTTGCAATCTCGTCTACAACCTCCATGCCTGAAATGACCTTACCGAATGCAGCGTACTGACCGTCAAGGAACTTACCGTCAGCGTGCATAATAAAGAACTGGGAGGAAGCGGAATTGGGTCTTTGGCTTCTCGCCATAGAGATTACACCGCGCTCGTGGGAAATATCGTTGGGAACACCGTTCATTGCGAACTCACCCTTGATATTCTCACCGCTGCCGCCCATACCGGTACCTGTAGGGTCACCGCCCTGTATCATAAATCCGGCAATTACTCTGTGAAAAATAAGACCGTCGTAAAAGCCCTTTTTAACGAGATTTTTAAAGTTGTTAACTGTAATAGGTGCCTTATCCTCGTACAACTCGATTTGGATAATGCCGCCATTTTCCATTTCAATTTTTACCATGATAATACCTCGAAAATATAATTTTACGATTCTATTTTAACAGAAAGCGATTCAAAAGTCAAATGTTTTGTCAAATAAAGTACAAAAAGGGGTGTTTTTATGGAAAAATATCGAAAAATTGCGTATCTGGGAGCAAGCGGTCTTATAATTCTGGCATTATGCTACGTATTTTTAAAATATGCCATCGGAATTTTACTGCCTTTTCTTATATCTTTCTTCATAGCCTTTATATCCCGACCCCTTGTTGACAGAATATGCAGAAATACAAGGCTTAATCGCTCCGCAGTCAGCGTAGTAATAATGTTTTTATTACTTTTTATGATTTCCTATCTTATTTTTACCGCATTTTCCGCAGCTATAACACAGCTCGGAAATTTAATAGGCTCGGTTACGGAGCAGCTGAGCGGAGACGATAATTATATTACCGACTTTTTATGGTTTATAGATACCGTAAAGCTAAAATTTCCCTTTCTTGATACAAATATAATAGGCGGAGAAGAGTCTGTTTATTCAATGGCTGTTGAAATGCTGACGGAAGGATTGAAAAGTGTGGGAATAAAAATCACGTCATACCTTGCGGGAGTCATTGCCGCTTTGCCAAGCATTATTATAACGGGCGGAGTAATAATTTTATCTCTGTTTTACTTTTCAAAGGACTATGACAGTATAAATTCGTATATAAAGAGCCTTTTCCCTGAATCCGCAAGAAGCAGAATGACACGCATTAAAAACGATATCTTGAGCGTTATTCTTAAATACTTTAAATCCTATTTTATTTTGCTCCTTTTAACCTTTGCAGAGCTATTTATAGGCTTTTTGTTTTTGAAAATAGAGAACGCCTTTATATTAGCCGCCATTATCGCCGTCGTCGATATTTTGCCCGTTCTCGGTGTCGGTATTGTGCTTTTGCCATGGGCAATTATTGCCTTTATAGGAGGCAATACTCCTCTTTTTATGGGACTTCTTATCCTTTATGCCGCAGTGTATTTTTTAAGACAGATAGAGGAGCCTAAAATTGTGGGTAAGCAAATGAACGTACATCCTCTTTTCGCCTTGTTTACAATGTACGCAGGGCTTAAAATTGCGGGTGTGGGCGGAATGATAATAGGTCCGTTTCTTGCTTTTGTTATAAAAACAGTTTATGACAGCTTTAAAAATAAAAAAGATATTGAAAATACAAAAAAACTGTGATATTATATAATATAAAGCAAAAGACAGTTAATAGGAGTACGTTATGTTTAATGATAAGAAGGTGGTTTTCTCAGGCGTTCAGCCCTCAGGAAACCTTACTATAGGAAATTATCTCGGCGCTATCCGTAATTTCAGCGCATTTTCAGAGGAGTATCATTGCTACTACTGTGTAGTAGATATGCATGCTATCACAGTCCGTCAGGTTCCCGCCGAATTAAGACGCAGAACCTATGAGACCTTGGCGCTTTACATAGCCTGCGGTCTTGATCCTCAGAAGAATACCTTATTTGTGCAGAGCCATGTTCCTCAGCATGCTGAGCTTGGTTGGATACTTGATTGCTACACTATGTTCGGTGAGCTTTCGAGAATGACACAGTTCAAGGATAAGAGCGCAAAGAATGCGGATAATATAAACGCAGGACTTTTCACGTATCCTGCCCTTATGGCTGCCGATATCCTTCTTTACCAGACAGAGCTTGTTCCCGTGGGACAGGATCAAAAGCAGCATCTTGAATTGGCTCGTGATATTGCTAACCGCTTTAACCAGATCTACGGAGATACCTTTGTAGTTCCCGAGGGATATATTGCCAAGGGCGGAGCTAAGATCATGTCACTTCAGGAGCCTACAAAGAAGATGAGTAAATCCGATGCTAACGAAAACGCGGTTGTAAGAATCCTTGACAGTAAGGACGATATTATAAGAAAGTTCAAGCGCGCTGTTACAGACTCCGGTAACGAAATCATTGTAGGAGAGGGTAAGGATGGTATTACAAACCTTCTTAACATCTACACCTGCTTCACCGATAAGACTATCGAAGAGGCTCAGCGTGAGTTCGCAGGAATGGGCTACGGTGATTTTAAGCTTGCGGTTGGTGAGGTTTGTGCAGACAGCTTAAAGCCCGTAAGAGATGAATTTGCACGTCTTATGGCTGACAAGGCATATCTTGAACAGGTTATGGCACAGG
Source organism: Clostridia bacterium (assembly GCA_017508405.1). Classification (GTDB taxonomy): domain Bacteria; phylum Bacillota; class Clostridia; order Oscillospirales; family CAG-272; genus RGIG2000. The sequence continues at coordinate 557 of JAFVYY010000058.1, read as the reverse complement.
GCGCAGAGGACGCATACAGAAATGCCCGCCGTACTATGTCCAAGGTTAGACGTAAGCTCGGCTTTACAGAATTGAAGAGATAATTACAAATATAAAAAGGACGGAGATTGTTGTATTCTCCGTCCTGTTGTATTTATAAGGCTATATATAAGCTGTGAGAATAATATTGACAATAAAATAATTTCTATGTTAATAGAGTAGCAGATCGTTTTTTAAAAGCGTCGTTTTATACTTCGGATACGGCAATATGTGATTTCAATGGTACATATTTAAAAAATAATTTATAATTTTTCGAAAAAATTTTGTTCAAAACGAAAAAATAGAACTCTATATATGTAGAGGGAGCATTAAAGATAAGCCGAAAACCGGTAAGAGATAAAAATATTGACAGTAAATTATCAAGTATGGTAAAATATAATCGAAAAGGTGTACGTTAATTTAACAAAGGAGGCAGGCTATGAAAAAACTAATATTTTCAATTTTAATAGTGCTTTTGTTAATAACCTCTTTAGCGCTGATTTCCTGTGGCGGAGAGGATGATACAACTACCACAGCAG
>JAFVYY010000057.1 GCA_017508405.1 Clostridia bacterium | reverse complement strand
GGAAATGTTTCTGTTATTATTACAGACGGAGGCGGAAATGGGAACGCTGATTATTTTTAATTTTATTTTAATTCTTATAGTTGTCGCTTGTCTTGCAGCTGTAAAAAAATTGGCAAAAAGTGAAGGGGCGAAGCGTGTGTTGTTTATCGTAGCGCCGCTTGTTACAATTGTATTTCATTACAGCACATTTTTGTATTACTCCGTATTTACGGGGGCGGGGATTGAATATCTACGTGAGACTCCGAATTTGCTCTTACCTATATATCCCTGCAATGTTGTTATGTGGTGCGCACTGATCTACGGCCTTATGCCTAAAAAAGAAAGTCGGTTTGCTGTGCTTCTTTCCGATTATATTTTTTGGTTCGGCATTGCTTCGACCCTTGTCGGAATGTTTGCAAACGTAGATTTTATTATGAATCCCACTCTAAGCGATTATGAGGTAACTAAAAGTATAATTGCCCACGCAACTCTTTTGTTCAACGTATTGCTCATACCTGTTTTCGGACTTCTGCGTACCGACTTTTTCCGAAATATGCGCAATATGGTAATATGCGTGCTTGGAATGTACGTAATAGGGCTCTACTGCAATCTTATTTTCCGCGCTCTCGTATCGGAAGAAAAGGCATACGACGAAAACTCAATGTTCATTATCCATTCACCCTTTGAGGGTGTGCCTTTTTTGCGCTATCCCATAATAGCATTAATGGGACTTGCAATTTATCTTATAATTTTCACGATTTGCGATATTATAAAAAACCCTTGCGGAAGCCGTTGGTATAACCGTGTTTTGAGTACCTTGAAAAAAACACAAAGCAACGATTTGGAAGATAATCTATGAATTCAGATATGAAAATAGCGGGGAGCGGAAAAATCCTCACAGGAGAATATAACAAAGTGATTTTGAAAGGTAAAGTGCATCACTGCGGAAAACGCAAAAATAACAGCCGATAGGCTAATGAATATAGGAAGCATTGAGGGAGACAAAATTCTCATTAAAAGGAAACGAATATCGATTTTCTTGAATAGAGGAGTGAAGATATCATCCTTGATAAAGGGTGAAAAAGTAGAGCTTGAGCACGTTAACTGCCCACTTGTAATCGGTAAAAACGTCAAAATAGGTAAGGGCTGTATAATTGATCTGGTTCAGTACAGCGATACGATTGAAATATCCCATGGCGCAAGGGTTGAAAGGACTGAAAAGCTTTAAAATGGGGTAATAACGTACAGGAAACCATCGGAAACGGCAAAAATATGTCGTATAAACACCTTTAATTGCGAAAAGCTATGTACAAAATGATGTTTATGTGTTAAAATAGATATGTATGGGTAAAAAATGACGTTAAAGGAGCTTTTTATGAAAGAATTCTTCGGATTTGGAGGATATACCCGCCCAGCAGACGGTTATCTATCATGGCAGCATTTGGTTTTTGTAACGTCGCTTATGATAATAATGGTCGGCCTCGCTGTGTTTTTCGGCTTAAAAAGCAGAGGCAGGGAGTACAAAGATAAAAATAAGGTCATTATTATAGCATCAATAGCTATAAACGTTATTGAATTAATTAAAATCGTAGTTGTATGCATAAGGGGAGAGGACCCCTTGGGATGGCTTTACGAGCTTCCGCTCTTTATGTGCAGTATGCAGCTTATAACTATACCTCTTGCTGCATTTTCAAAGGGCAGAATAAAAGAAGCTGCACTTGATAACGTGTTCATATTCGGCGTCTTGGGCGCTGTTTTCGGCACTTATTTTGCAGGTAATAATTACGGCACCTATCCCGTGCTTTGTATCGATAACGTGGCATCGGGTATAACTCACGCAATATCCGGATTTACATCCCTATATATAGGAATAGCAGGTATGGCGAGCATGAAGAAGAAAAACGTGCTTCTCAATTATTCAATAATCACCTGCTTCAGCATAGTTGCGTATGTGGTAAACAGGATAATAGACTATAACTATATGTTCCTTATTCGCGGTGACGGAACACCATATGATATAATTTACAATATTGTAAACGGTAATGCGGTATTGTATCCCGTACTGGTCGTTGCAATGTTTATTCTCTACATAACCGCATTTTACTACGTTTATTATTTTATAAAAAGAAGCAAAAAAACGGATACGTAAGTGAAAAAAGCTTATAATTTAACTTGAAATATAAAAAAATCGGAGGAATTATGAAAAAGGCATTAAAATTCTACGTAGATTCTCCCCTTATTCTTCGTATAGCCATCGGATTGGTAATAGGTATAGTTCTTGGTCTCCTTTTACCGCAGGCAACATTTATTAACGTTTTCGGCAGCGTATTTACAGGTGCTCTTAAGGGTATTGCTCCCGTGCTTGTATTTTTCCTTGTTATCGCATCTCTCTCAAAGGCGGGAGAGGGTATCGGCTCAAGATTCAAGACGGTAGTTATATTCTATATGGCAAGCACGTTTTTGGCAGCGACAGTTGCAGTAATCGCATGCTATATATTTAAGGTGACGATTCCCTTGAATATTCCGCCGGAATCCGGTAATCCTCCCGAAGGACTCGGTGAGGTGTTCAGCACGCTTCTTAACAATATGGTGCAGAATCCCGTGTCGGCAATTATGGGCGGAAATTACGTTGGTATCCTTACATGGTCGGTAATTATCGGTCTTGCAATTCGTCATATTGCGAGTGAAAACACTAAAAACTTCTTAACAGATATCTCAAATGCGGTATCAAAGGTTGTCGGTTGGGTGATTCAGATAGCCCCCTTTGGCATAATGGGTCTCGTTTTCGGCTCCGTAAGTGAATACGGTATTGAGATCTTTGCAGATTACGGTAAGCTTCTTCTTGTGCTTGTTGGCTGTATGCTTCTTGTGGCTCTCGTTGTAGATCCTTTAATCGTAGCGATCTCTCTCAAGAGAAATCCTTATCCCCTCGTATTCAAGTGCTTCAAGGAATCGGGAATTACAGCATTCTTTACAAGAAGCTCCGCTGCAAACATTCCTGTTAATATGTCCCTTTGCGATAAGCTCGGACTTGATAAGGAATATTATTCCGTTGCAATTCCCTTGGGTGCAACCATCAATATGGACGGTGCGGCTATTACTATCACGGTAATGTCCTTAACGGCAGCGTTTTCACAGGGACTTAACGTAAATATTTTCCTTGCGATTCTTTTAAGCTTTGTTGCTACTCTCGGTGCGTGCGGTGCATCCGGTGTTGCGGGTGGCTCCCTCCTTCTTATCCCCATGGCATGCTCACTCCTCGGAGTTGGCGGAGACGTAGCTATGCAGATGATAGGCGTAGGATTCATTATCAGCGTTGTTCAGGACTCTCTTGAAACTGCAATCAACTCTTCAGGCGACGTTATCTTCTGCGCAACGGCAGAGTATAAGGAACGTATGAAGCGTGGCGAAGAAATTAAATTCTAATAACCTTAAAGGGCTGACGAATCATGTCAGCCCTTTAGTTAGAAATACTTAGGAGAAATAAATGTACGAATTAATACAAGTATCGGAAAGATGCTATTATATACAGTCACCCGCTAAAATAGGACTGGTGAAAACAGGAGAGAATACAGTCGTACTAATCGACAGCGGAAATGACAAGGATGCGGGTAAAAAGGTAAGGCAGATCCTTGAAAAAGAGGGCTGGGCCCTTGAAGCCATCTATAACACTCACTCAAACGGCGACCACGTGGGCGGAAATAAGTATTTGCAAAGCCGTACGTGCTGTAAAATATATGCTTACGGAATAGAGTGCGATATTACAAGGCATACTATTCTGAGCCCATCCTTTATTTACGGCGGGTTCCCATATTCGGAGCTTCGCGGCAAGTTTCTTCTTGCTCAGGAAAGCGATTGCGAATACCTGAATTGCGATACTCTCCCCGAGGGATTTGAGATGATTCCCCTGAAAGGGCATTATTTTGATATGGTGGGCTTCCGTGTTGACGATATTGTATATCTTGCCGACGCTCTTGTCAGTGAGGAGATACTAAACAAATACGGTATTTCCTTTCTTTACGACGTAGAGGAGTATCTTAACACTCTTGAAAGAATCAAAAATATGAAGGCAAGACTTTTTATTCCCTGCCATGCGGAGCCGACAGAAGATATAGCTCCCCTTGCTCAGCTTAATATAGATAAGGTAAATGAGGTTGCTGACAGAATAGAGGATATCTGCAAGGAGCCGAAGAGCTTCGAAATCATTCTCAAAGAGCTTTTTGATCTTTACGGTCTTACTCTTACGCACCAGCAATACGCCTTAGTAGGCTCAACCCTGCGCTCGTATCTTTCTTATCTTAAGGGAAAGGGCAGACTTACAGTAGAATTTAACAGTAATATGATGCTTTGGAAGAAAATATAAAAATCGGTGGAAGCTTTTGGCTTCCACCGATTTTCTTTATAGTAAAAATTTACTCTTTTTCATAAAGGAAATAAGATTTTCCGCAAGATAAACGCTTCCGTAGGCATTAGGATGTACCTTGTCGCTGAAGCATTGGTCAACGTTGGGAACAAGGGTAAAGCCGTCAATGACGGTTACCTGCTCGAATTTAGCGCAAGCCTCCTTTATGACGTTGATGCACCAGTAAAGACGGGGGAAATCTACGTCGTTATTTCTCCAAAGAGGAGTTATGCAAAGGATCGGTACGCTCGGATAAAGCTCCGTTAAGCGCTTATAATATTCGTTTACCGCCCCCTTGTAATCGTACTGCTCAAAGGGTGTGTCGTAATAATTTGTTCCGAGGAAAACTATTATTTTGTCGGGCTCAAAGCCGTCCACCTTCATAAGATCTCGGGGCTCGTAGCGGTAACCTCCCACTCCCTGACCGAGGAAGACGTGATTCAATTTTCTTGTAAGAGTATTAAGATAGGATGCGCTGGATATATTGGGTCCCGCACCCTGAGTAATGGAGTCGCCAAGGACGAGAACACGTTGTCCCTTGTCCTTAACCGACTTATATCCGCCGTTTATCTCGAAATTTTTGATTCCAAATATACTTTCACAAGGTAAATATACCGTAACCTTCTTTTCTCCCGAGGGCATATCAAAGGAGATCTTCCCCTTTAATTTTTCCCCGATCTCGTACACTGCCGTAAGGATATTGTTTATATAGAGGTCAACGGTGTTGGCTCTTATATGACTGTCGCTTGCGGAATAATCGAAGGAAAGCTCGGTAGCATCGGTAATAAGCTCAAGGCGTGTGCCGCCTGACATTTTGGCTCTCCATCTCCAGCCCCAATCGTAGGTGGGATCTGCCATAAAGTCAAGCTGAGATTTTGAATATCTGTAGCCTATAAGATAGCCCTTATCCTTATCGAAATGGATAGCGCCCTTATAAAACTTTTTTACAGTAGTATCAGAAAGCTTCATTGTTTTCTCCTTAAATAATTGTTTTTACAAATGCATACGTATCGGTAAGGTATTTGTTTTTTCCGTTATCCCAATGACCAAAGCGCTCAAAGGTATCCGGACCGACAAATCCCGGCTCCTCCCAAATCGTGTGGAATGGTCCGAAAAGATTTCTTCTGCTGACTGTGAGAACAAGCTCAATTTCGTTTTCACCGAGCTTCAGGAATTTTGAAATATCGAGTCTTCGGCTAAGCATCATTCTGTCAACGTATTTACCGTTTACCTTTACGTCTATAAGCTGGAATCGTTTGTCAATTACAAGCTCCTTGTCGGTTTTATCAAGAAATACGGTCTTTTTAAGAGTTATATCTCCCGAGAAAAAGGGAAATCCATCTTCAATAAGCGATGTGACTCTTGATTTTTGCTCGCCTATTACAAAGTCCGTGCCGAGTAAAACGTCGTCCCTCTTACCCTTGGTAAACTGACCGTAAACACCGAAATCTCCCATGAGATAAATGGGCTCGATATTGGTTGTATAAGCCAGACAGTTTTTCAAGCTTTCCGTTACGTTTTTCCCGAACAGCGCATAGTAAACGTCATCGCTCTGTACGTAGTCGAGACCTATTACAATTTCGTTTCTGCCATTCTTAACGTGCTTTGCAATATCGTACTTGTAAATATTTCTTTCATATTCCCAAACGCCGAATTTGTCCACCTCTGTGTCGTTTATTGTTACAAAGCTTCGTTCTTCCTCTGCCAACAAAATACATTTTTCAGGAGCCTTTTCAACGTTGAACTCGTATTTCAAATAAAGCTTGCCCTCATATCTTTCTTTCAGGAGAATATCAAGAATTCCCATATGATGAACAGGCTCTGAATAGCTTACGCCATCCTTGGAATAACGTATCATATCAAGGGTAAGGAAATTATCCGGTCTTTCCGTTATTTCATACTCTCCGTCAAGCCTTAATGGGGAAAGAGTGGGGGGAGTGTCGCATTTTTCGTCTGAAACGTATAAAATATAGGATTGATCCTTGTCAAAATGAACACTTAAGCTCATTTTTTTGTATTCATCCTTTAAAATATCGTAGGAAGAGAAGGACGTACCGTTTTTAAGGGTAAAGGTAACGTCAGTGCTGTCGCCGAGATTTACCGCATAAATAAATTCGCGTCCGTTTTCATCTATTCTGTATGACGTGCGTACGCTGCGGCTTTCACTTACGGTATATGGCTGATCGCTTAAAATTTCCTCGTAGCTTGTATTTGTCTTCAAATAATCATAGCTGTACGGCTCTCCCTCAAGGTATTCGGGCTTAGCGTCATAAAGAAGCACTCGCCCACCGTCGGAAATGTATTTTTTAAGTATCTTCTCGGTGGATCTGTCCATTGTAAAAATTTTTGGGATAATTAAATATTTATAAGCGCAATTACCGAGATAAATGATACCGTTATCGGTTTTTCCGTACTTTTCAAGTAACGTTTCATCAATATAGTGATGTAGGATACCCTTGGAGCAAAGCTCGTTTGCAAGATTTTTAAAGGGTTTTTCAAGTATATCGCCAAGTCCGTGCCAGTTTTGCCAAGGATAGAATTTGTAGTCGAAGTAGGCAGAGCGGATTGGGTGTAAAACACCAACTGAAACGGGCTCGTCGCTTTCGGCAAGGAGCTTTCCGAGATAGGAGAAATATCCGTTGAACTCGGTGAAGCTTTTGTTTACCCAAGGATTGATTTCGGAGTAGTGGGCGGGATAGTCTCTTTTTCTTTGCCCGTATTCGGAATAAGGGAGAAGATGCTGACACATCAGGTTGACTCCCGACACGTATTGACACTCAGCAACTCTTTTAAGCTCAATGGGATTTATATCCCAACCGCAGCACCCGTATGTTTCGGTAATCACCTGACGCTTACCAAGCTGCGCCGCAACGCTGGATACCTGCTTTGGCGCTATTTCCTCATCAATATTACTGCCAAGATAGTCAATACCCGGAATATGCTCGTATTCGTAAAACGGCATAATACCTCCGCAGCATTCCATCTGTCCGCAAAGGCAGTTTTCCTCAATATAGTGTCCTGTCAGCTTGTATCCGTTTTTGTCGCACCATTCATAGGTCATTTTTGCAAAGCCGTCAAGCATAAGAGTCTGCATGGATTTCCAGTACTTATATCTAAAATCTCGGTAGCCATCCTTTTCAACGAACATAAGGCCGAGTCTGTCGAGAATATCCTCACCGTATGTGCGCTTGAAATAGTCGGGTAAAACCCTTGTGTACGGATGCCCCCAACGCTGATATTGGGGCTCGTCGGTAAAGAAGCCCTTAATACCGTACCTGTCACGCTTTTTATATTCCTCATGGGTAAGGTCGAGGAATTTTTGAACCACATCGGGATTCAATATATCTGCGGTTGACGTTGCGTAGTGGCTGTATACGTTAAGACATTTTTGAGAAGGGCCAAATACTCTTACAAGCTTATCTCCGCTTATATCATAGGATGCAAGAGCCTTTTCGTCATATTCCCCCTCGGAGTATGTTAAGTACATATCACGGTTCTCTATATCCTCAAGCAGCTTTCCGCCGACAAAACCGCTTGGCCAACCGTTTTCGTCGTAGGCATAGGCCTCCATACCTAACTCCTGCGCTTTTTTTGCGCAGGCCTCAATACATTCAAACCATTTCTCACCGAGATATTCTGTCTTAAGACCGCCTCGGGCGTGCATAAAAAATCCGCCGATTCCTTTTTCGTTCATCCATTCTATTTGTTTGACAAGCTTTTCGGGATCAAGCTCGTCGTTCCATGACCAAAAGGGCAGGGATCTGTATTTTTTCTCAACTTCCTTCATATAAAGCCTCCTTTAAGAGTTCTGATTTTATTTTATCATAAGGAAGCTGCAAAAGCAATAATCTATTGCTTTTAAGACTGTGATATGTTAGAATTATTTATAGGAAAAGAAAAATATGCAGAGGAGAATCCTTAATGAGCATCAATTTACTCGAAAACGGAAGAATAGTCGATACTCGCAACGGAGATATCAGCATCTTTGCCGACGGTGATATAAGCATTTGTTACACTCTTTTAACCGATAACATCAAAGAGGGAAAGCGTGTTTCATCGACTCCTTACGTTGACAGACAGGATGATTTGGTAACAAAAAATCTTATACGTTACGGGGAAAATACAAAATCCACCGTTAAAATTGCTCCCTATGAGGACGGAATCGAGATCGAGGCATCAACGGATGACTGTCAAATCTCCGAGTACGGAATCAACCTCCCCTTCAATTTTATGGGTAAGAAAAACGGGGGCGGATGGCGAAAGCAGTATCTTTTTAACTCCCCCTATATGTCGCCTGATAAGAAAATTATCTACGCATATCTCACAAACCCCGACGGCAATCACCTTTTGGTTGCGATCTTGAGTGAAGCGGACGGATGGAAGATGGATTATTCTCCTTTCGGATGGGCGCACTATTTCATAAATCTTAAGCTTCTTGCAAATTACGATAAGGCTTACGGCACAAGTAACAGAAAAAAATATATCAAGGCTGTTATTTTGCCGGTTGACAGCTTTTCGAACGCTCTTGAACGTATGAGTAAGCTTTACGGCGTACCCTTTCTTGAATACGATTTAAGCGGCGGAGCAATAGGCGAAAGCATAAAACTTATTCCCTATGGAGAGCCGGACACCCTTGTTGAAAGGGTAAACGGCAGGGAGAGTGTCGTTGATTTTTCGAATAGATATGTAATAAAGAGCGAGGGAGAAACCTATATCACTCCCGTTAAGGACGGTAAAAGAGGCGCCTCTGTTACGGTTTACGGCTACTCGTCCCTTACGGAGCTTTACAAAAAATCAATGGACACCGTAAATACGGACATAATAATGAAAAACACAAACGGCAACCTGTGTGAGCATGAGTGCTGGGCGCCTGCAACCATGCGATATATGATGAAATACGGAAGCACCCTTAACGAGGGGGATAAGGAGGCTTATCATAAAAGACTGAGCTGGCTCCTTGATATAATAACCGAGAAGGACCCTGACAGAGCAATTAAGGAGATTACGATTCTTAACACCCCTCATAAAGCGTTTCCGGCATATAATGTGTTCGGATCTCAAAGGGTTCAGGAGCTTTTCTTCGGCATTACGATTCTAACAGATGCCTACCTTTACTACAAGGACGAAAAATACCTTATATACGCAAAAGGGGCGACGGAGTGTCTGTTTTCTCATTATTTAAAGGATGATGGCAGACTTGAGGTTGACTGGGGCAACGGATGTAAAGAGGATTATACCACCGTGTGCTGTCCCATGATACCCATTGTCAATATGGCGGAGCTTTTAAAGACACGTGACGCAAAATTCTCAAAAAAGTGCTATGAAGTGGCTGATAAAATGGCAAATTTTCTTTGCGAAAGGGGAATTTCCTTCCCAACGGAGGGGGGAGTGTCAAGGGAGGCAGAGAAGGAAATGGAGGATGGCTCTATTTCCTGTACGGCTCTTGCTTTGCTTTACTACTGCGTAAGAGTAGAGCGCAAGGAAAAATATCTGAAAAAGGCTAAGGAGATCCTCGATATTCACGAAAGCTGGGTTATAAATACGCCTATATGTCAGATGAGGGGCTCATCACTCCGTTGGTGGGAAACCCAATGGGAGGGAGATGCGGACGGCCCCGCCCTATGCTGCGGTCATGCATGGAGTATTTGGCGAGCTGAGGCTGACTATCATTATTATACCTTGACAGGGGATGAAAGGTATCTTATCAAGGCTAAAAACGGCTTTATGACAAATCTTTCCAAAATTGACGGAAATGGAAGGAGCTATGCAAATTACAATCCCGACGAAATTAACGGCGGAGGCTTCCCGGGAAGACCCGATGAAATAAGGTACAGGATAGCTCCGAGATTTCCCAACGAGCAGGATTGCGGAATGTCCCGATACGTTTGGATAAGAATAAACGATACCTTTCTTAAGTGAAAGGATGTTGACATTAAGATGTCCCTGTGATATACTAAAACCGATAAACACTTAAATATAATTGTAATGTGAGGTAATATGAAAAAGATAATTGCTATTTTAATGGTGGCTGTATTCGTTCTTTCCTTGGCTTCATGCGGCACAGACCCTTATGAGGATCTGATAGGTCAGCTTGAAGAAATGAACAGAGCGGGATACTTCTATACCGACGCACAGATCGAGGCTATGAAGAATGAAACGGGCATAAAGGAAAATATAACCGCTTATGCAAACTTTTCAACCATAGATGAAAATGAAAATGAAACCTATCTCTATATCGCTCAGTTTGAAAATAGTGAAGCTGCGCAGTCCTTCTGGAGAACACATACTCTTGAGTTTAAATATGCGTTCTTTGTGGAAAACGTTGTTATTTACGGTAGTGACTCCACAATAAACGATCTTGAGTTTTAAAATCTTGACATAAAAAAACAGGTATGTTATACTTAAATCAATAAGAAATATAAGGAGAATAAAATTATGAACAATATTCCGAAAATCAAGCTTGGTATAGTTGCCGTTTCCCGTGACTGCTTTCCCGAAAGCCTTTCAGTAAACAGAAGAAAAGCGCTTGTTAAGGCATATGAGGATAAGTACGGTAAGGGCGATATCTACGAATGTCCCGTTTGTATCGTTGAAAGCGAAATACATATGACAGAGGCTCTTGCCGACGTAAAGAATGCGGGCTGTAACGCTCTTTGCGTTTACCTCGGTAACTTCGGTCCCGAAATTTCAGAAACTATGCTCGCTCAGAACTTCGACGGTCCCGTTATGTTCTGCGCTGCGGCTGAGGAAACAGGTGATAAGCTTGTCGGTGACAGAGGAGACGCATACTGTGGCATGCTTAATGCAAGCTACAACCTTAAGCTCCGTAACGTAAAGGCGTATATTCCCGAATATCCCGTTGGCGACGCTGAGGACTGCGCAGATATGATCAAGGAATTCTTGCCCATCGCAAGAGCAATCTACGGTCTTAAGAATCTTAAGATCATTTCCTTCGGTCCCCGTCCCTTTAACTTTATGGCATG
>JAFVYY010000056.1 GCA_017508405.1 Clostridia bacterium | reverse complement strand
AATTATATGTTGCGTGTCTGTCACGAAGACGGCCGCCGGATTCTACGCCTATAAATGCCACCTTACCTGTTTGCTTATCAACGGTTACGGACATATATTTACTGTCAAAGGCAGCGTATTTCTTGTGCTTGTTTTCAATCATTGCGTTTACCTCGCTTTGCTTTTTATGGTTACGTTCATTCTAACATAAACAAGTTCGAATAATCAATACCTTTTGGGCTATTTTAATGAATAATTTTAAGGAAGTATTGATAATTTTACTCCTCTATGTTAGAATAAGGAAAAAGCTCTTATTTGGAGGTAATATGAAATTTGAGATAAGCGGCAGGGATTTTCTTTGCGACGGAAAGAAAATAAAGATCATTTCGGGAGCAGTCCATTATTTCAGAAATATGCCTGATACTTGGTCCGATATTTTCAAGAAAATGAAGGCTATGGGTCTGAATTGCGTAGAGACGTATTGCGCATGGAATATGCATGAAAAGCATCCCGACGAATTTGATTTTACAGGTAATCTCAACATTGCGGAATTTATTCGTATGGCCGAAAAGGAAGGACTTATGGTCATAGTCCGTCCGGGTCCGTACATTTGCGCCGAGTGGGAGTTTGGCGGATTGCCATGGTGGATACAGACAAACGACGATATGGAGATAAGATGCTCAAACCCCATTTATATGGAAAGATTTGAGAAGTATCTTGAAAGACTTTTTGCTGAGATTCGCCCCTTGCTTTTCACAAACGGGGGACCCATCATAATGATGCAGTGCGAAAATGAATACGGATATTACGGAGATGATAAGGTATATCTTAAGCATCTTTACGATTGCTATCGCCGTCTTGGAATAGACGTACCTCTTTTCACATCCGACGGAACGTCGAAAACCGATATACTTGACGGCTGTATAGAAGGATGTCTTTCTACCCTTAATTTTGGAAGCCGTGTGGAAGAAAACTTCCGCGCCCACGATGAGCTATATCCCGATAGTCCGAAGATGTGTATGGAAATGTGGGACGGTTGGTTTGATGCATGGGGATGCGGTATGCATCACACAACGTCAGCTGAGGATTACGCTAAGGTGGTTGACGATATGCTCAAGCGGGGAAGCCTGAATATGTATATGTTTATCGGCGGAACTAATTTCGGATTTACAAGCGGAGCCAACCATTATGAGAAATTTGCTCCCGACGTAACAAGCTACGATTACGATGCGGTCCTTTCCGAATGCGGAGACGTGACTCCCAAGTATCATGCGTTGAGAAAGGTGATTTCCAACTACGTAGACGGCGAGCTTCCCGAAATACCAAAGAACAGAGAAAAAAAGGCATACGGTACGGTTAATCTTAACTCGAGCGTAGGAATTTTCGATAGCATTGATAAGCTGTCAAAGGGTATTTTCGCAAACGTGCCGAAGTGTATGGAAAAGTACGGACACGGCTACGGATATATTGCTTACAGAACAAGACTTAACAGAGATTATGAAAACAAAACCCTCTATTTCGAGGGACTTGGCGACAGAGCGCAGATATATATAAACAGAGAGCTTGTAGGCGTTCTTTACGTAAACGATGACGAGCTTAAAATAAATATTTCCGCAAAGGCAGGAGATGTTTTGACTGTGCTTTGTGAAAATATGGGCAGAGCGAACTTCGGCCCTAAAATGATGCGTAAAAAGGGTATTGACGGAAGATGTCTTCTTGACGGCAAGGTGCATTTCAACTGGGAAGTGTACCCATTACCTATGGATAATCTGAATCTTCTTGATTTTGAGCTTAACAGCGGTAACGAGCCCTCACGCTTTTACAAAGGAAGCTTTACTGTCGGTAAGACAGCCGATACGTTTCTTTACCTTGATAATTTCAAAAAGGGCTTCGTAACAGTAAACGGATTCAATCTCGGCAGATACTGGGAGATCGGACCTCAAAAAAGCCTTTACGTTCCTGCATCCGTCCTTAAAGAGGGTGAAAATGAGATAATCGTATTCGAATCGGACGGGTTAAAGGGAGATTGCGTAGTTGAATTCAAGGATTATCCCACCTTACAGTAAAAATAAAAAATTCCTGCCCCAAGCAGGAATTTTATTTCAAAGGAATCTTTTCGTCGGTAAGTCCGAGGATATAATCAACGCTGATATTGTAGTAAATAGCAAGCTCAATAAGAACCTGTGTGGGAATATCCCTTGTGCCAAGCTCATATCTTGAGTATGCTACCTGTGAGCAGTGTAAATATTCTGCAAGCTGTTTTTGAAGAAGGTCGTTATCTTCTCTCAAATCTCTGATCCTCTT
>JAFVYY010000055.1 GCA_017508405.1 Clostridia bacterium | reverse complement strand
CAGGAAATCGGTATTCTCCGTGCTATCGGCTCACGCTCCAACGACGTGTTCAGAATCTTCTTTGCTGAAGCATTTATTATCGCTATGATAAACTTCTTCCTCGCAATAGTTACAACAGGAGTTGTTTCAGCAATTATCAACTCGATTTTAAGAGATGATATAGGTATCCTTATAACAATTCTCTCCTTTGGTGTAAGACAGATAGGCTTGCTCCTTCTCGTATCCTTGGCGGTTGCGTTTATTTCAACGTTTATCCCTGTTAAGAAGATAGCATCAAAGAAGCCCATTGACGCTATAAGAAAACGCTAAAACAGATTCCTGTTCCGATTTACAAATAAAAAGAAGCTGACGTCTGTCAGCTTCTTTTCTTATTTAATGCTTTTTCTTAAAAGCAAACCATACAAGAAGTATAGCGCTGTTTGTAAGGAATGCAACGAAGAGTCCGTCTCCTCCACCTCCGCATCCCGAAAGCTCAGGAGTAATAGACGTTCTTTCGAGTCCGCACTTGGTACAGGTATGCAAAATTTCACCCTTGTGATGCTTTGTAGCTTCCTTTAAAACCACGCCCTCGTCCCAACTGTGATCAATATCTCTTCTTGCTCCACAGTCATTACATATCTTGTCGCAATCGTTATCGTAAGTATGGTTGGAGCGACCTATATCTTTCTCACATACTGTGCATAGCTTGTAATGCTCGGTATCATCATAAACATACGCTGTAAGACTGTGTCTTCCTCTTTCTTTCTTTTGCAATCCACACATGGTGCACAGCTTCCAATGAAATTCACCGTCGCAATACCAATCCTCACCAAACGTATGAGAAACTAATGAGCCGTATGCAGTACCACATACGGTACAAACCGCAAGCTGTCTGCAGGTTGCCTCTCCGCCCTGATGTCCCGGAACGGGTCTTGTAGCTCCGCAATTGTTGCAATCGCTGTCACAGGGACTGTCAAACACATGCCCCTCAACGTCTCTTTTATGTCCGCAATTATTACATATGGAGTCACAGTCGTTATCATAGCTATGGCTTTTTACCGTTCTCGTATGAGAGCAAAGATTACATTCTGTATCGCAGGGATGATCGTATACGTGAAGCTCGGATACCTCTCTTACCTGTCCGCATACGTTGCAATCCCTGTCACAGGCATCGTTATATACATGGGCAATTCTTGTATATCCGCATTCATCACAGGTTGCATCACATTCATTGTCATAATTGTGCGGTATCGCTCTTTCAAAGCCGCAATCATTACATATAGCGTCATCGTCACCGTCGTAAACGTGGTCGACTCTTGTTCTGAAGGTTACGTCGCAGCCGAACTGACGGGCAAGCCAATCCGCTCTTGCGGATACGTGGGTACGAATATTACCGATTACCGTTGTTGCATCGTCATCTATACCGTCGGAGTAAAGAGTATACGTAGGGAATGCCCATTCGCTCTCAGGTATCTGAGGACGGTTGAACCATCCCTTATCGGCGCTGTAAACATCATAATGCTCGCCTTTGAAGCTTGAATACGTCGCCTTTGGCCATAAATCCTTGGTGTTAAGGAAATTTCTTATTCGGTCCATAGCAATTGATGAGCCGATAAGCTCTATTTGCTGATCAAGGAATCCGCCCGCATCAATGGTATCGTAAATTGTATCGTAGATTCCCTCAAATTTTTCGGTAACCACCGCCATAAAGTCCTCATGCTTTGTAAGAGCGTTCCAAGGAGTTCTGTTCGCTGCCCACATATTATCAGTAAGATGCGCATTTCCCCTTACTATGTTGGCAAGTGAGTTGTCACAGTCCCAAAGAGGACCCTTAACTATTTTGGATTTTACTCCGTTCTTATCCGCATCCTTATGGAAATATACGCTGTTTGAGCCCGCATCATAGGTTCTGCCGAACTCACACATAATGTAACCGTATGCAAAGGACTCAACATCCATATATTCGCTATAATGCTTGCCGAGTCTGTTTTTACCGTCTGCGGACGTAAATGCCTCCTCCATTTCGGAGAACATACCGGCTATGTACTCCATCTGCTCCTTTGAGCAATATTCCGGAGATTTTATCACGTAATAGTTACCCGAATCGGTGATAAAATAACATTCATCCATATTAGCGCGGTTACCCTTATTGGTATTATCAAGCTCAATAAGATATCCACCCGTAATATCCTCAGGGGTAATTACTGTGTTGTAGTACTTGTACTCTGTAAGATACGTATCCGTTATAGTGCTTCCTTTTGTTACGACAGTCGTACCGAGTCTTCCGTAATCAGAGCCCATAAGCTCCTCGATTTCCTTTTCAAGGTCACGGATATTAACTCTCTTTTCCTGTATCTGTACCTTTTCGCAAAGGAGATATACGCCCTCGTAATAGCCGTCAACGTAAACGTCAACGCTTGTAAATGATGATGCGTTCATTCCAAGCTTAGCGGCGATATCAAACATTATTGCATTTCTTAAATAAGACTGGTCAAGATAATTCGCAAGAAGAATCCACGTCTTAGCCTTTCCCATACCGAAAAGGTCCTGCTTCTCACTGAATTTAATCTGGTATGGCTTCTTATAGGAGTCAGGTGTTGTATTACCGCGTACCTTTGATTCCGTTACGGTAAGTGGAGTATCCTGATACTCGAAGCTTCCATCCTTATTTACAATGGAAACCTTGGTAAAGTCATCCTTCTGCTGCTTTATTTTAAAATTGTCGATTCCTATGGAAGTATTAATATACACTGCGGAAAGGGAATCCGCCTTATAGAAGGTGTACGATTTTTCTTCTCCGCCGGATTCAAAGGTCACAACGTAGCATTCATTATGATACTTATCAGTAGTTTTAAAGGGAGTTAAATCTATTGTTTCCCCGTCGTTAAGATTTTTTCCGTCACCGTACGTTACGTTGGCGGTTTCACCCTTAAATCTGATTTTCACCGACGTAATGTCGGAGCTTGAGGGAAGATAAAAATTGTCGTATATGCTGATAAGCTCCTGTCCCGTAGAAAGCTCTACCGTAACATCTACGGAAGCTGCGAAAATAGTTGTAATAAGAATGGATACAAGTAACGCAGCAAAAACTACGCTTATTACTATTTTTTTCATTTCCTTCTCCTTTCACATTCTTATAAATTTTCAAATCTTGCTGAAAAATAGTCTCTGTCAACCGTTAATATGATTTCAAAAAGCGGATTGATGTGTTTAAGCTCATTATTGATCTCCTGACAAATACGTTCATCCGATAAGGGCATATCGTTTGAAATACTTACGTCAAAAAGAAGCTTAGTACATACAGTTCCCTTTACTATTCTGAAATCGTGCATTGAAACAGGACTTGAATATTCCTTAGCAATATCGGAAATAACCCTTTCACAAAGTGCGCGAAGCTCATTGGTTTCAGGGTCGGATATACATACGGGGTCCATGTGGATAACAAGATTTATGTTATCCTTAAGGAAATCAGCTTCAATTCCGTCCACAAGCTCATGGCTTGTAAGTATACTTTCATCGCTGTCAACCTCAACGTGAACCGTAACAAAGCTCTTGTTTTCTCCGTAAGAATGAACAACGAGGTCGTGAATACCCAGTACGCCGTTATACTCCTTTATCCTTTTTATGACTGAATGTACAAATTCAGTATCGGGGGCTGTACCTATAAGAATATTTGATGATTCCTTAACAAGCTTAATACCCATTACCATAATATAAACAGAAATCAAAAGACCGATTATAGCATCCGTGTAAGGACCTGTATAAGGAGTAAGCACCATTCCAACGACAACGGCTGCGGTTGTAAAAACATCGCTTATACTGTCTATTGCAGAGGCACGTAATGATGGTGAGCTTATATGCTTTCCCAATTTTGCGTACACCAAAGCGATTAACGCCTTGATTATTATCGTTGATGCTATGATAATTATTGATACAGTTGAATATTTTTCTGCCTCGGGCTTATTGATCAGCTTCTCAACGGATGACGTCATCATCTCAACGCCGAGAAATATTATAACTACGGAAATAAGCAGGCTGCATAGATACTCCATTCTCTCGTGTCCGTAGGGGTGGTCCTTGTCAGCCGGCTTACCCGTCATAGTATATCCTACAACCGTAAGAACGTTGGAGCCCGCATCGGATAAATTATTAAGAGAATCTGCAATTATTGAAATACTGCCGAAAATAATACCGAAAAATATTTTTATTCCAAACAGAATTACGTTTGAAATAATCCCTATAAAGCCGGCAAAACGGCCAACACGAACTCTGACCTTCGGGTCCTTGGGATTATTGTAATCTTTAATCAACTTCTGAAACATATTAAAGCGGAAAACCGTTTCTCCTTATTTAATAAAATATAGATATCAATATTATATTACCATAAAACTGCGCGAATGTCAACAAAATACTTTTTTGATAATTGACGAATAAAAGCTTTTTCCTTGGAGAATAATACCTTTGCAATAAATTATTGAATGTATTGAAAGGAAACACTCATGGAAGAAAATAATAAAAACAACGGCACAAGACTGTTTTATATTACCTTTGCGGTTATTATTACAGTCGTTGCCATTTTAATCGTTACTGCGGCGGTAGCCAAAAAGCCTACGACAACACCCTTGCCCGATTCAACTGACAACACCACGGTTCAGCCGAATCCCGACACTCCCACAGACTCAAATACAGACACTCTCCCCACATTTTCACTGCCTGTTAACGGAGCAATAGGCTTTGATTACAGTGATAGCGTTCCCGTTTTTTCCCAGACAATGGGCGATTACAGAACTCACCTCGGAGTTGACGTATCAGCAAGCCTCGGCACAGACGTTTTGGCTGTTGCTGACGGAACGGTTACAAATATCTGGGATGACCCTTTTATGGGCAAATGTATTTCTATCCAGCACTCAGGTAATGCGGTAAGCGTATATAAGAATCTCGCTCCCGAAATCAAGGAGGGTATTGTTATCGGCTGCGCAGTAAAAAGCGGTGACGTCATCGGTGCAGTCGGAGAGACCGCCATGAACGAAATTGCAGAAGAGCCGCATCTTCATTTTGAATTGAAGGTAAGCGACGAAAACGTAGATCCCAAAAACCACATTACCTTCCCAACTGTTGATAAAAATTACGAGGACGAAAAGGCAGAATAAAGAATTATGCCGCAAAAAATCGGTACGGATGTAAAATTCCGTACCGATTTTATTATTCAAGATCATAAAATGTACAACGCTTGCAAAGTAAATATATACTTTTGCAGCGAATATATCATTGTGGGCTCAAGACCTTTCTTTACTTATGCCCAACGCATGCCGCAGGGCTTCTCTTCCTTTATCATAACCTTATCAAGGAAGTCAACAGCCTTCTTAAGGCCCTCGTCAATAGTCATCAAGCTATCCTCATGCTCAATGGAAAGAACCTTATCGTAGCCAACAAGACGAAGAGCGGAAACGAGTGCTCTCCAGTACTCCTCACCGTGACCGTAGCCAACAGTACGGAAGATCCATGAACGGTTAAGCTCATCACCGTAGTGCTTTGTATCAAGAACACCGTTTACAGCTGTATTGATATCGTCTATCTTTGTATCCTTTGCGTGTACGTGATAAATAGCGCCGGCCAAAGCTCTGATAGCTGCAACGGGATTCATACCCTGCCAAATAAGGTGAGATGGGTCGAAGTTAGCGCCGATAACGTCACCGACAGCAGCACGGAGACGAAGAAGTGTTTCGGGATTGTATACGCAGAAGCCGGGATGCATTTCAAGAGCAATCTTTGTAACCTTATGAGCCTTTGCAAACTCTACCATTCCCTTCCAGTAAGGAATCATAACATCATTCCACTGATACTCAAGGGTAGCAAGGAAATCATCGGGCCAAGGACATGTTACCCAGCTGGGGAGCTTTGCATCGGGATCTGAGCCGGGACATCCGGAAAAGCCGATAATAGTATCAACACCAAGCTTTTCAGCCAAGAGAATTGCATTTACCATGTCATCATGGAAGGATTTTGCAATTTCCTTATTGGGATGTACAGGGTTACCGTGGCACGCAAGAGCGCAGATTTCAACGTCGTACTTCTTGAACGTTGCTACAAATTCGTCAAATTTCTTTTCATCGGCAAGAAGCTCCGCAGGGTTGCAGTGATCCTTTCCGGGATATCCGCCCGCACCTATTTCAACAGAGTGAACGCCGAGGGAGGAAATAGTCTTAAGAGCCTCGTCAAGAGGCTTGCTTCCATAAAGATTAGCGAGTACGCTGAGTTTCATATATAAATTCTCCTAACAATTAGTCTTCAAAATAGAAGGGCTTGCCTGTCTTAGCAGACTCGTAAATACCCTCAAGAATCTGTGTTACGCAGTATGCCTGCTCAGGAAGAACTGTGGGCTGTGTTCCTGTAAGAATAGCGTTGATCCACTGCTTTGCTTCCTCGTCTGCGGGGCTGTAGGAGCCTGCATCATAGAAAGGAACACCCTTGCCGTCGAGATTAGGTCTTGACTCATACATTGTGTTGTGATTTACACCGTTGATTTCAAGAACACCCTGATCAAGCATCTTAGCGCCTGCCTTTGTACCGCAGATAGTGGTGCATGCTTCCTTTGTATCTGTCATATTGATAGCCCATGCGGACTCAAGATTGATCGTAGCGCCGTTTTCCATTACGATAAATCCGAATGCGCTGTCTTCAACTGTAAATTCCTCAGGCTTCCACTGACCGAAAACGTTAGCGCTCTCTGTCTGATTGTTAAGCTTGTGATATGTAGTACCTACACAGTATTTGGGCTTATAATTGTCCATTGTCCAAAGAGTAAGGTCAAGTGCGTGTGTACCGATATCGATAAGAGGACCGCCGCCCTGCTCATATTCGTTAATGAATACACCCCATGTAGGAACTGCGCGACGGCGAAGAGCTGTTGCCTTAGCGTAGTAAATATCACCGAATACGCCCGCATCTGCCTCAGCCTTAAGATACTTTGCATCCTTTCTCTGTCTGTTCTGATATCCGATAGTAAGCATCTTACCTGTTTCCTTAGCTGCATCTACCATCTTCTTTGCTTCAGCAGAGTTTATAGCCATAGGCTTTTCACACATTACGTGCTTGCCTGCGTGAAGTGAATCAACTGTAATAAAGCTGTGGCTTCTGTTAGGTGTACAAACGTGAACTACGTCAATTGTTTCATCCTTAAGAAGCTCCTTGTAGTCAACGTATGTCTTTGAGCCTTCCGCACCAAATCTCTTGGCAGCGTCAATTGCTCTTTCCTCAATGATATCGCAGAATGCAACCATTTCAACCTCTTTAACCTTTGCAAGTGAGGGCATATGCTTGCTTGTAGCGATACCGCCGCATCCTATAATGCCTATTCTTAATTTCTTTTCCATTAGTTCATCCTCCGAAAAACATAATATTTCATTATCCACATTCTACCATAAAGACGCAAAAAGTTCAATACCTTTTATATATTTATATAAAATATTTACAAGCGCCCGTGACCGCATACAAGTACGTTACCCGACGTATTTACTACTCCGTATGAGCCGTTTGCAACGCTTCCGGGATTGAAAAAATGTATTCTTTCGTCCATTACGTAGTCGGAAAAGTCAAGGGGAGTATGTGTATGACCGAAAAATACAGCGTTTACATTAAGCTCCCTTGCCCTTAGCATTACTCTGCCGAGAGAGGACTTTACTCCGTATCTGTGACCGTGGCATAAAAGTATCCTTATCCCATCAAAATTTACACATATTTCCTCGGGAGTGTCGTTAAAATCAAAGAAATCGCAATTTCCTTTAACTGTAAAAAATGCAATATCCGAGTAACTATCCTTAATTCTTTGTATATCCGAAAGACCGTCGCCGAGAAAAATAACCGCATCAATATTTCCTAAATGCGCTTTAATTGCATCGACAATTTTATATCCCTTACCGTGGGAGTCAGAAAACACAAGAAGCTTCATAATATCACCTCCAAAGCATCAATATTAATATAACACAAACAGAAATCTGTGTCAATAGTCCCCTTTCGGCATATTATGGTAACAGTGAAACAGGAGGTACATATGAAAATTGATGAAAAAACCATAAATATGATATTAAAATTCAACGACGATAAGCTGTGGCAAACACTTCAGTATGCCGCATCCAAATCAGGCACGGATGCGCTCAAAAATATGAAGCGACCTGCTGACATGAGTAAAATAAGAAGCGCTCTTTCCTCCGTTACGAACGATGATATTACAAGAGCTATGGAAATTTTAAACGGGAGAAATAAATAATGGCCGATGAAAAGATTAACGAGGTTCTTTCATCGGTATTCTCCAATTCCGAATTGATGGACAAAATAAGCAATATTGTAAAGGACAAAAAGGGTGAAAGCAAAGAGGATGCCCTGCCTGAAATAATTTCCGCTATTAGCGAAAAGGTGAAAATCCCTACACAGGGTGAAGGAAAAGAGGAAATGAACAATGAAAAAGCAGAGGCAGTCTCCTCATCATTCTTCTCCGACTCAACAAAGAACAGCGCCGCTCTTCTTCGCGCTATGAAGCCGTTTTTAAGTAAAGAAAGATGCGAAATGGTGGATAATATTCTTAAATTCGAGCAGCTTGCGGAATTAGTTAAGCTGACAAGGTGAAATATGTATACACGTCATTTTAACATACCTAAAAATTATAACGGTGTAAGATTTAACAGTCCGAATGACGGTATTACCGTAAAGGAACACAGACCAAGCTATGAAAACGGGGTAAAAACATCACACTCTCCTCTTTATAAACAGGAAAATACAGACACTCCCCCCGAAGAAACCGAAGAAATATCTTCTCCGCCGGATATTGAAGAATATTATACAAAGACCGAAGAATCCTCTGATACCGAAGCTGTCATATCAAGCCTTAATGAAGATAACGACGCAGAAGAGTCATCCGTTGAAAGCGTATCAAAGCATTTTAATTTTCCTATAAAAGAGCTCATAAACGGGATAAACAGAGAGGATGCTCTCCTTATATGCCTTATATTACTTATCGCAGCGGAGCAGGATAAGGATAATAATCCTATTCTTACTATGCTTTCATTATTACTGCTTAAAAAATAGAAAAAGCTGTCTGCATCTTTGCAGACAGCTTTTTCGTATCAAAAATCACTGTGCGTTATTAAAAATTTCCGCAAAAATCCAAAAGAACTCTGTAAGAGTCTCCTCTGTAACGGGATTGAAAACAGAAAACTCCTTAACCTCTGCTTTCGGAAATACGGCAAAAATATTTATATGTCCGTTTACACAGCTTATAGAAAGCTCAACACCCTTATCGTTGCAAAGAGATCTTAAAAGCACTGAAGTTGCAGACAGGTACGGATACTCGTTGCAAAAATCATATATTCCATTTATTGATTTTACGCAGTAGCAATCACTTGCAAAGATTATTTTCTTTCCGTAATCCGTATTCTCTGCCGAAATATCTATTTTGCCATTTGCGTTAATTGTCTGAAGAATATACAAAATGCTCATAATTATTATCTTACTTAAATTCGGTTCGAGCATTGCAGTATCATCCTCTGCAATATGCGTTTTTATAGCGCAGGTATTTCCTTTGTATATCTCGGATAAAGACCTATAAGCTTCGGAAATTTGAGAATAAACATAGATGTCTTCCTTGTTCTCTTCGCTCTTATTAAAAAGCTCGCTTGCTCTTTCAAGCCCACTCAAAATTTCATTGGAGAAAAGCATTTTATCACTAAAAAGAAATATTTCAATTCGTTTCGATATACCGTTTCCAAAGGAAGCCATTATACCGTTTTTATATCCCTTTATTTTTGAGGTTATAAACACGCTCAAATGACCCTTCATAGACAGCTTAAGAAAGCTGTTCTTGTCCATAACAACATCTATTCCGTTTTCCTCAAGCTCATTTATATAAGCTGAATCGTTTATTCCCTTATAATACAGTATATCACCGTATATATTGACATAAAGGCAAATTATTTTATTTTGAGTTTTATCTTCCAATATCATAATTTTCTCCTTTTATGTTGAATTTCTACCTATATTGTGATAAAATATATTTGATGAAATATGATCACGGAGGCGTGTTATGGATAAATTAATAACTGAAACTGTCAAGCTGCAAAAGATAATCACAGACTTTAATCTTGAAGTTCTGAATGCACCCGACAATCTTAACGATGTAGTGCTTACACAGGCTGCGGTAAACCGTCCCGGTCTTGCTCTTTCCGGATTTTTTGATTGCTTTGTTACTGAAAGAGTACAGGTTGTTGGCAGAATGGAGCATATATATCTTGAAAAAATGGACCCTGCTCTTCGTAAGGAGCGCCTTAAGGAATTTTATTTAAGAAAGCCTGTTGCGGTAGTAATCGCAAGAGGAATAGAGCCCTTTCCCGAGGCTGTTAAATATGCTAAAAAATATAACGTTCCATTGCTCCGTACTAAGAGATCTACATCGCAGTTTATCTCCCGTATTATAGGCTCTTTATCAGTTGACTTAGCTCCCAAAATAACCCGTCACGGCGTTTTGGTTGAGGTCTACGGCGAAGGTATTCTCATTACAGGTGACAGCGGTATCGGTAAGAGTGAAACCGCTATTGAGCTTATAAAGCGCGGTCACAGACTCATAGCTGATGACGCAGTAGAAATAAGCCGAGTATCCGACATTACCCTTGTAGGTAGAGCGCCGGAAATTATAAAGCACTATATGGAGCTTCGCGGTATCGGTATTATTGATATCAAGCGTATTTACGGTACGGGTGCTGTTAAGGATAGCGAAAAAATTGAGCTTGTGGTTAAATTTGAACCATGGATAGAGGGAAAAATGTACGATAGAATGGGAATTGAAAACGAGTATCAGGAAATTCTCGGTATCAAGATTCCGTCTATTACAATCCCCGTTCGTCCAGGCAGAAACCTTGCTGTTATTCTTGAAATTGCGGCTATGAATTTCCGTCTTAAAAAGATGGGCTACAACACCGCAGAGGAATTTAACAAAAAACTTGAGGCTGAATTTTTGCCAAAGTAAAATAACTGAGGAGTGTATACCCTTTCGGAGTATACACTCCTTTTAATTATGCAAGTGTAATATGGTAAAGATTTGATGGATATGATATAAAATCATATTTAAGAAGGAAACCAACGCTCATAAGAGCAGCGCCAAGATACGTTTCCTTCGAGCCGTTGATTCTGTATAGCTTATCAGGGCAAAGACCCCTTACCTTTACAGTTTCGGGAGCAGTATTTGCATCGCTTTCATAGCGTACTGCACATACAAGCGCCTCGCTGCCGTCTTCTTTAACAGTTTCCCATGCGCAATAAAGACTTTCATCAACGGTAAAAGGAGATATAAGTCTGTAATAATCGCCGTACTGAATCAAATCATAGTACTTTTTGAACTCCTTGATCTGTCGCTTGATTTCTTCCTTTTCCTCATCTGTCATCTTAGTGATGTCAAGCTCAAGACCGTATGTGCCGAAATAAGCCACGTTACCTCTTGTTTTAAGGGGTGTTACACGGGCTGTCTGATGATTGGGACAAACGGATACGTGAGCGCCCATAGTACGTACAGGATAAGCAAAGGATGTGCCGTACTGAATCTTTAATCTGTCTATTGCATCGGAGTTATCACTTGTCCAGACCTGAGGCATATAATAAAGCATACCGCAATCGAAGCGTCCTCCGCCTCCGGAACAGCTTTCAAAGAGGATATGAGGAAATTCAGACGTTATTCTTTCAAGTAAATCATAGAGTCCGAGCATATAGCGGTGGTAAACCTCTCCCTGCCTTTCTGCGGGCAACGTAACGCTGTAAAGGTCGGATATATGCCTGTTAAAGTCCCATTTTACGTAGGAAATATTGGCGCTTTTAAGCACCTTTGTAAGCTGCTCGTAAATATTATCGCAAACCTCTTTGCGTGAGAAATCAAGGATATACTGATTTCTTGAAACCTGCGCCTCTCTGTTTGGAATCTTAAAGGCGTAATCCGGATGAGCCTTATAAAGCTCACTATCCTCAGAAATACATTCGGGTTCAAACCATATACCGAATTTAAGTCCCTCATTATTGATTCTCTCAGCGAGAGATTTGAGAGTTCCCTGAAGCTTGCTTTCGTTGGGGAACCAATCACCGAGGGATGTTCTGTCATCATCACGGTGTCCAAACCATCCGTCATCCATAACAAAAAGCTCCACACCTATTTCAGCCGCATCACGAGCCATAGAAACAAGCTTATCGGCATTAAAATCAAAATACGTAGCTTCCCAGTTATTGATAAGAACAGGGCGCTGTGCATACTTATATTCGCCTCTTACAAGGTTGTTCCTTATTGCCTTATGTAAGCAGTTTGAAAGCTTTCCAAAGCCCTCGGAGCTATATACAAGCGCAACCTCAGGCGTACAGAAAACCTCGCCTGCGCCAACGCCATAATTAAAGTTCTCGGGATTAATGCCGATTACTGCTCTTGTTTTCTCCATAAGATCGGTTTCAGCGCAAATTTCAAAATTGCCGCTATATACAAGCGCCATTCCCCAAGCATTACCGTATTCCTCGTTGGCGTTTTTATCGGAAATTATAACAAATGGGTTTTCCATATGGCCGGAAGCACCGCGTACGCTTGAAACAGTAACCTTAGAATGCTTAATGTGAGTACGCTCAAACATTCTTTCTCTTGCGTGTCTTCCGTAAAAGCTTATCATATCGTATTTTCCGTTGGGGAAATCAAGAGTTGCGCTCAATGCTCTTTCAAGCTTTATTTCCTTATCCGTCTTATTCTCTATTCTTAAGGAACGAGTTATGAGATCGTATTTCTCAAAAACACCATAGTAAAGATGGTAATAAATTTCGTAAGCCTCATCTTTAAGAGTAATAACAAGAGTTTCTCCATCTTCCCCGTAAAAAGCAGGCAATCCGGGAATTGAATATTTACCCTTTAATATTTCTGCGCTGTAAAATCTCGGATCTGCCGCCAAGCTTCCGTCAGAGTTTCGTAAAGCAAGCGCATTAATTCTGAAATCACCAATACCCGTTACGGAAAGCTCCTGAGGTACGTGATTGTTTGAGTATGTCCAACCTGTTGCTAAGGGATTTGGTGAAAAGCTTGTACTGCCCTCATAAACCGAATAGGACATATTTGTATATTCCATACGTTTACCGTAATAAACGTGCTGAAGAACACCTATAGAGTCAACTCTCATCTGATACATTGTTGATTCTGTAAATAAGGTAAAGGTCTTGTCCTGTTTGTTTTCAAAAATGGCCATAAAACGCTCCTTGTTTTTTATTTATTGTACCATAAAATAACAAGTAAATCAACCGAATTTACCTATTTATATAAATAAAATTAATATTAGGGTGTAAAAAAATCACCGACCGAAGTCGGTGATTTTTATTATTAACTTGACTTAATTAAGCGTCTGTGTAAGAGCCCCAAGCCTTGTTCCATGATTCCATGGTCTCGTTAGCTGCGGGAGCTGCTGCATCATAAGCCTGTCTGAAGTTGTTAACGTTACCATTATGTGTAGCGTTGAAGATATCAAGAACGCTGCCCCAACCAATAGCTGCACCGGAGTCGAATACAAGGTTCGGGAAAATGTAGTTAACGATCATATCGTATTCAGCGTCAGACTCAAGGTGGAGAGCCTTATCTTCCATGTATGCCTTGATCAAGTATTCCTTACCTGTCCAACCAAGTACATCGAGGAAGTAGTCAGCCATGTTTCTGTCCTGAGTATTCTTAGGAATACATACAAGAACAGGCTGCTGAGAAGCTGTAGGAACATAGTATCTGCCCTGTGCCTCGTTAAGCATCGGGAAAGGAACGATACCACTGCTCAACTTTTCAGTTACGTATGTGTGCTGAATAACTTCATTGTAGAACAAGAGTCTGCCATCCTGAAGCGCTGCACCAGCGTTGGAGCCCCAAGAACCGCCCCATGCAGAACGTGCCCAGTTAGCTGTCTTAGCTGTGATGATAGCGTCGATGATGGAGTCAACCTTAGGATCGTCGAGCTGAAGCTCCCACTTACCTGTGGATGCGTTAACGCCTGTTCTCTTCAAGCCGAAGAAGTAGAAGAGGTTGTTGATGTTTGTCAAGGACAAGCCGTATGTATCTGTGTCGCCGTGAACGCCGTCACCGTCATCGGAGTAAGCGCCGTTAGCGAGATTGATAAGCATATCCCATGTCCACTTGTTTGTCTTAACAGCGTTGTAAAGGTCTGTTGTAGCCTTATCATCGCCGAGAAGGTCCTTGTTGAACCAAAGAACGGAAGCAACT
Source organism: Clostridia bacterium (assembly GCA_017508405.1). Taxonomy (GTDB): domain Bacteria; phylum Bacillota; class Clostridia; order Oscillospirales; family CAG-272; genus RGIG2000. The sequence continues at coordinate 11,933 of JAFVYY010000055.1, read as the reverse complement.
TCCTTATCAATTGTTGAGTAGTCACCAGTAATGAAGAATGTGTGACCCAAAGCTGTCCATGTGTTAACGGACAAGTCGCTGTAGTATGTGTTATCGAAATCGATAAAGTCTCTGCCAGCCATGTCGTACAAGTTACCACCAGCTACGAGTTCCTGGTCTCTCAATGCACGAGGCATAAAGATATCCCAAGTATCACCAGTTACGATAGCAGACTGAAGCTCACTAGCCTTACCATACTGAGCTACGTCCAACCACTTGACATCTACGCCGTACTTTTCCTTAATGAGCTCATTACGCTCAATAACGCCTGCGTCGATTATTTCACCAAAGCCGGATGTCTTGCCCAACTCTACGCAAGCCTCTACTACGCCCCAAGGTGCGCCCTTAGAACCGGACCATCTTGTTGTTGCAACGTAAAGTGTCTTGCCAGACCAAGTATTACGAACGTCATACTTAGATGACCATGCACCAGTCTGAGTAGGTGCTGTTGTTGTGTTGTCATTGTTAGGTGCTGTTGTTGTTACGTTATCGTTAGGAGCTACTGTTGTGGTCTCGTCTCCGCCACCACAAGCTACTACGAAGGGAACAAGCATCAACACTACAAGAAGAAGTGCGAAAAACTTTTTCACGGTAAAAACCTCCTTAATAATATTTTGTGCAAGGAATTTCGCTGTACATATTATACTACAATGTTGCACAAAAAAGCAAGATGTTTTTGAAAATTTTTTTTATATTTTGTGCTAAAACTGATTTTTTTTTTGAATTTTTATTTTTTTAATTGATTTTATCAACTATATTTTACATTTTTTACCATTTATTCTTTGTTGTTTTTTTGCACAACTCAATATTTTAAATGTACTTTCTTTTTTGTTTATTTTTACAAAAAAATTTTTTGAACGTTTTTGAAGACTTTTACAATAATTTTTTCATTCCGTTATTTGCTGTGCTTTGACGGTTTCTTCCTATTTATTAAATCATTATATATTGATTTCCGAAGCTGCAACAAAAAAAGAGTCGGCACGTAGAACATACCGACTCCGATTCTTAATATGCTTTTCCCCAATAAACAAGTTTATCGGTTTTCTTACCACAGCAGATACATTCGCCCTCTGTACCTTGCTCTCCAAACGGCATACAGCGTGAGGTAACGTCAGCAAGCTCCTTAAGCTTAAGCTCGCACTCGAGATCTCCGCACCAATGTGCTCTTATGTAGCCGGACTTATTCTTTGCGGTTTCAATAAAGCTGTCAAGATCTGTTTCCGTATAGGTTCTGTTCTTTCTGTTCTCAAGAGCTTTATTATACAATCCTTCCGTAATGCTTGCAAGAATCTGAGGAATCACTTCTTCAAGCTTATCAAGAGAAACAAATATCTTTTCTCTGCTGTCACGACGTACCAAAACGCACTGATTAGCTTCAATATCACGGGGGCCGATTTCAAGACGGAGGGGAACGCCCTTCATTTCATACTCGGAATATTTCCATCCGGGAGAATTATCGGATATATCAAGCTTTGCTCTTGTATACTTGGAAATTGCTTCGTATACCTCGGTAGCCTTTTCGATTACACCGGGCTTATGCTGTGCGCAGGGAATAACAACTACCTGTACGGGAGCAACTGCCGGAGGAAGAACAAAGCCGTTATCATCTCCGTGTGTCATAATTATTGCGCCGATGATTCTTGTAGATACGCCCCAAGAGGTCTGATGACAATACTTAAGAGTGTTATCCTTATCAAGGTACTTAATATCAAAGGCTTTTGCAAATCCGTCGCCAAAGTTGTGTGAGGTTCCGCCCTGAAGTGCCTTACCGTCATGCATAAGAGCTTCTACCGTGTAGGTAGCCTTAGCGCCTGCAAATTTCTCTTTATCGGTCTTTTTACCCTTAAGCACGGGGATACCAAGATCCTTTTCAAAGAAATCAGCATATACGTTAAGCATTGTAAGCGTTTCATTTTCCGCATCCTCAGCTGTAGCATGCATTGTATGTCCTTCCTGCCACAAGAACTCACGGCTGCGAAGGAAGGGACGAGTTGTCTTTTCCCATCTTACAACACTGCACCACTGATTATAAAGCTTAGGAAGGTCTCTGTATGACTTAATTATGTTTGCATAATGCTCGCAAAAAAGTGTTTCGGATGTAGGACGAACGCAAAGCTTTTCGGTGAGACGCTCACTGCCGCCGTGAGTAACCCACGCAACCTCGGGCGCAAAGCCCTCTACATGATCCTTCTCCTTATTTAAAAGTGATTCGGGAATAAACATAGGCATATAAATATTTTCAACGCCTGTCGCCTTGAAGCGCGCATCCATAAGCTTTTGAATATTTTCCCAAATAGCATATCCGTAAGGACGGATTATCATACAACCCTTAACGCTTGAATAGTCAATAAGGTCAGCTTTTTTTACAATATCAGTATACCATTTAGCAAAATCCTCATCCATTGAGGTGATTTGCTCTACCATTTTCTTGTCGTTTGCCATTTTTAACCTCTTAGTTTTTTACTTAAAATTCACTAACCGTCAGGTCGCACAGCGCCCTGACGATTAGCATAGTATTGTATAACTTATTTTACATTTGAAGGAAGTCCCGCAATTTCAAATCTCGGAGTCTCGCTTTCGAACACCGTAATTGCAAGGGGCTCTTCGGTTTTCATATGTCCTACAAACGCGCTTGGAGCTTCGGTATCGGAGTAAACCTCAAGCTCAAGAACGTTAGGCATATAGATGCTTGTATTTTTGAACACAAGTCTAATGTCGTTAGTTACTACGGAATCGATTTTATAGGATGTACCGTACTCCCTGTCCTTTGCACAGGTGATTCCCTCTCCGACCTTAACGTATTCGTCATTAACAAGAGCATGGATTTCGAAGGTATTACCTACGCCGTCGATGTTTCCTATGTCACCTGCATATACGACTACTCTGTCTATTGAATGCACACCGTCAAGCTTTACGCCAACGAAAATATCAATGCCGGCACTGTACTCCTCAAGCTTGGGCATCCATACGCTTGATCCGTTGTACTTATGTCCGTCATTAATGTACCCTTCAACTGAAAGTGACGGATAGTTTGAATTGGTATAAGCCTTACCGAGAACCGCAAAGTTGCCGTTTGCCGCCATTCTCTTCTGATAAGGTGTGTATCTTTCATCAAGAGCAAAGGTCTTCATACCAACTACGTTTACTGAAAATTCATGGATTACCGGAACTGCGGTAGCAGAAGGATCATAAACGATTCTAAATTCGCTGACTTTTACAGCTTCTATCTTGAATACCGAGGTTGTCGAATTAACATTGGAGCTTACAAGCTCTGTCCACGTTTCACCTACAAGACCCTCTACCTTGAACGGAATATTAGCGCTTGTTGTTGCATGTCTTATTACGATCTTATCAACGTTATAGGTCTTGCCGTAAACAACGTTGATCTTTCTTGCTTCCTGAGTATCAAATTCAGCTTCATATTCGGTATAGCTTGACACATCGCCGGAATAGTTTACCGTGCTGACAACGACTCCGTTGATAGACGGCGCAGCGCTTTCGTCTGCGAACGTAATTCTGAGCTCATCTGTCTCAACGTAAATATCGTGTGAAAACGTGCTTTCCGCAAATTTATTCTGTTCAAAAACAGTCTTCCATATTCCGTCGGCATATGCCTGAATGAAGTATTTACCTTTATACTCGGTGCTCTCAAAGTCGATCTTAATATTATTTAACGTCTCCTTTTGGTTGAGCTTGATACCGTTTATTCTGTTCGAGCTGTTCTTAACGTAAGAAACAAGTGCGCCGTTTTTGATAAATCCCGTAATAGAGCTGATCATATTAGCTCCTATTTCTCTTATTTCCGGAACGTCCGTAAGAGCTTCCGTAAATACGAGCCTTATTTCACTTGTTTCAATAGGATTAATAACGTACGTATGCTCCTGTTCAATTGACGACACACCCTCGGGAAGAGGAATCTCGCAATCACTTACGTTTCCTGTAAGGACAGATTGCCACGTGCCGTTTACAAGAGCTTCTACCTTAAACGGAGCGCTGAATGATGCATCGGCAAACTGTAAGTAGATATCGTCAATCGTATAGGTCTTATCGAATCTCACACCGTATGTCTGTCCTGCCGTTTTTTCGCTTGGCTTCCAGCCTGTTGCAGAATCATCGTCTATTGCAAGGAACGGATAAAAAGAAGTAACCGAGCTTGAAGCATAGGGGTAAGAATTGGACGTAGCGTCGGTTGAAAGAACAGCGCCCTCGGGAAGCTCAATATCGGGAATATCACCGAGCTCACCGTAAATTCTTACTTCATACAAATAGGGGAATACAAGGGATTCGTCGCCGTTATAGTTCTTAGCGAACTCACTTATGTGGATTCTGATATTGTTTGTTGTAACCACAACATCGGGAACAACGGTAAAGAAGGACGCTATATGATAATTACTGGTATCATTTGCCATTGTAGTTTCATAATCTTCATAGTCACGGGGAACGGAATCGGAATCATGGAATTCAGCGATCTTAACCCATACACCTTCCACAAGGGCTTCTACGTCGTACTTTGTATCCTGATATCCCCAGCTGGGGTTAGCAGAAGAGTTGTGCATACTCATGTAAAATACAAGCTCGTTTATCTCGTAGTACTCACGGTTTGTAAACTTGATTCCAAGATATTCTCCGTCAAAGCCCGCCGATGTGTTGGTTCCCATCTGAACGGTAGGATACTGAGGCTCCCAGCCGTGCCAGTCATCATCAAAATCCTCACCGTTGAACGCAGTATGAGGAGGTGTCCATTCATAATGCTTAAATGACGAGCAGTACGCTTCGCCCTTCAAAGCAATGTTCTCATATACCTTGCCGACAAGCTCAAAATCATAAACCTTAGGAGCCGCTGCATTACCGGATGCATCCGTTGTTACGATTTTAACCTGTTGAGTATAGATAGGCTCATCAAATACGAAGGAAACCCTACCCTTAACAAGCTCCTGAGAAGCTGTAGCCTCTTCGTAGCTGTTAAAGCCAATGGGCTTGGAATCCGCATCGGTCAACGTATCTACCGTATACCATCTGTTATTACGGAAAAGCTGAAGCGTATACGTAACTGCTCCGCCATTGTCGGTTTCATTAAGTGCAACAAGGAAATTTACCTCATAAAGGCAGATATTTGCTTCCTTTCCATAGTTCAAGCCGAAATACACATCTCCCGCCTGATCTAAAGCCGCATCCCAAAATGTATTCTCATCATCATCCACCATGTTAGCGTTGGGGCTTTCTTTTGCTGCAGATGAAGTGATCAAACTACCCAAAGATACGCAGTTCTCTGTAAGCTCCGGTGTAGGTGTGATGGCAGGTGCGCCGTCACCCTCGGCAAATGCGGGAACGCACATAGACCAAAGGAGAAGCAGAGAAAGTATTAATGACACAATCTTTTTCATTTATGTAGCTCCTTTTCAAAAAAGAATAAAATCTTACTATTATATATTAACACACAGTTTATCAAATTTCAAGGCATTTTTCACATTTGTATGTATAAAATGTTGAAAAGAACGGCAAAATCACCGTTCTTTTTGTAAAAAATGATTAAATATACTGCAGTGTAAGCTCTCCGTCCTTTACATCGACGGATGCGGCAATTATGGGAGCCTTATTTTCAAAAATGATTGCGTTTGCCAATCTGTCCTCAATATTTGTCTGAATATATCTTCTCATACTTCTTGCGCCGAATTTACGACTGAAGGATTTTTCTGCCACAAGAGCGCACACGGAGTCCGTATATTTAAAGCCTATGCCCTTTTCGGAAAGAGCGTTTTTAAGGTCTTCAAGCATTATGTGGGATATTCTTTCAAAATCCTTTTCATCAAGGGAACGGAAGGTGATTATTTCGTCTATCCTGTTGATAAATTCGGGACGCATAAACTGGGAAAGAGCCTTTAAGGTCTTTTCCTTTTCCTGCTTGCTCTCCTCACTTGCAAAGCCGGCAGGGGCGGAGGAGATGCCCGATCCTGCGTTCGTAGTCATAATGATTACTGTATTTTCAAAGTTTACCACTCTGCCCTGAGAGTCTGTTATTCTGCCCTCATCAAGAATTTGAAGAAGCACGTTTAAAACGTCCGGATGCGCCTTTTCGATTTCATCAAAAAGAATTACCGAATACGGACGGTGGCGTATCTTCTCCGTAAGCTGTCCCGCCTCGTCATATCCAACGTATCCGGGAGGCGCTCCTAAAATTTTTGACACAGAGTGCTTTTCCATAAACTCGGACATATCAAGTCTGATCAATGCGTCGGGAGACGTAAAGAGATCGTTTGCAAGAGTTTTAACAAGCTCCGTCTTACCGACACCGGTAGGTCCTGCGAATACAAAGGAAACAGGGCGTCTTTTAACACTTACACCCGCACGGTTTCTGCGTATTGCTCTGGCTACTGCGGAAACTGCCTCATCCTGTCCGACTATTCTGCTCTTTATTCTTGAATCAAGCTCCGCAAGCTTTTCAAATTCATCCTCTGAAATGCTTGTTGCGGGAATACCTGTCCATATTTCTATAACTCCCGCAAGGTCGGATTTGGTCATAAGGATACCTTCGCATTCCTTATCAAGCTTATCCTTTTCGATAAGAAGGAGCGAACGCTCCGATTTATACTCCGCAAGAGTCTTGTATTCGTTCTCCGTAGGAGTTCTTCCCTCATCTGCGATTTTTGTATTCAGGCTCTCCGTTTTGTTATCAAGAGACGCAAGCTTTTCAATGAGCAAATGTCTTTCCGTTATGTTCTTGTTGTGGAGTACTATATGTGAGCATGCCTCGTCGATCAAATCAATTGCTTTATCGGGCAAAAATCTGTCTGTGATGTATCTTTCGCTCATTACAACGGCATCGCGGGCAATTTCGTCACTGATCTTTACACCGTGATATTCCTCATAATACTGCTTGATACCTCTTATCATCTCAACACATTCGTCAATAGATGGCTCATCTACCTTAACAGGCTGGAATCTTCTTTCAAGAGCCGTGTCCTTTTCGATGTATTTGCGGTATTCCTTCATTGTGGTAGCGCCGATAACCTGTATTTCTCCTCTTGACAGAGCGGGCTTAAGGATATTTGCGGCGTTCATGCTTCCCTCGGAATTACCCGTACCCACAATGTTGTGGATCTCATCTATTACAAGTATTATGTTTCCCGCTTCCTTAACCTCTTTTAAAAGTCCGTTGATTCTTGCTTCAAACTGTCCGCGGAACTGAGTTCCCGCAACAAGAGCGGTAAGGTCAACGAGAAATACCTCGCAATTTCTCAGCTTATAAGGTACTGCTCCGTCAACTATTCTTTGAGCAAGAGCCTCGGCTATGGCGGTCTTTCCGACACCGGGCTCACCAATCAAGCATGGATTGTTTTTCTGTCTGCGGCTGAGAATCTGAATTACTCTCTCAAGCTCTCTTTCTCTGCCTATGATTCTATCAAGCTTGCCGTTCATTGCATCGGCAGTAAGATTATGACAATAGGTATTGAGATTGCGGCGGCTATCCTTCTTTCCGCCCTTACCCTTGTCCTTGCTCTTCTTATCGCCGTCCTCCTCCTTGCCCATAAATCCGGCATTGCCCATCAGCTTGCCGAAATCTATAGTGGGAGAATCATCGTCGTCATCTTCGGCGTCCTCGGCAACGGGCATCATGTCAGCCATGAGCTTTTCCATATTTTCAAGCTCCTCATCGCTGATGCCCATCTTTTTCATCATGTCGTTGACAGGCTTGATACCAAGCTCCTTGGCGCAAACGAGGCAGAGTCCCTCCTGCTTTTGTTCGCCGTTTTCAAGCTTCATTATATAGACCGTAGCAGGTCTTTTTTTGCATCTTGCACACATTTCCATTTCAGTACGTTTCCTTTGCTGTTTCCAAAATAGGAATTATTGAATATAAGACAATATTTTTTCGGTAAGCTGTGAATCCTTGAACAGCTTAAGAATTACCGAGTTGTCGATTATACCCTGATTTATAGTTTCGGGAGCGAGAGGTCCCACATAGTTTACAACGAGTGTGGCAATACCGCTTACTGCCCAGATAATGGTAAGCGAAATAACAACGCCTATTACAGCGCCGAGCAATCTGTTCACAAATCTTAAGCCCGGAAGTCTGGTCGCTCTGTTAAGAAGATTTACTATCACGGTAAGGACGATAAGCGCCAATATAAACACGATAATGATTGCAAGGATCGTGGAAAGCATGAGCGCTATTGAGCCGCCAATATTTACGGAAAGCTCTGCAATCTCATCGTCGGTTGCGTGAGGAAGCGCCTCAATTGCCGCATCAAAGCCTGTTAAATCTATTCCGAATTTTGAAAGAATATTCGTGAAAAACGACGGGGTATCCTGATAAAGCTTAACGATATTAAGTCCGTCGATCTCCTCTCCCTTAGCTGTAGCCATAAGGGATCTGTGGACCCATCCTGTTACAGACTCCTTCATAAACATTTTATTCAAAAGACCGCCAACGGGATTGCGTAAAACGAAAGCAAGTCCGATAGCCAAAAACGTCTTAATACATGAAAATATCGACTTAACAGCACCCTTACACATATATCTTATGACCAAGATGATGCTGATAAGACAAAGAGCAATATCTATAATCAAGCTGATACTCATTTCTGCTCCACCTTTCAAAATTTTGTTCGTTCATATATTATAACTTTATTTTTTCTTTTTGTCAATAGGATTATTCGCCCTTTAATTTTAAATTTTCGTTGTCAAACGATAAAAGCGACCTGCAAATGCAAGCCGCTTATCTTTATTCATAAAACACTCTGTTAAGGTAAAGACCCTCGGGACGTGCTGTCTGTCCGGCCTTCTCTCTGCTTTTAGATTCGATGATTGCGGGTATGTCTTCTTCATCGATCTTTCCTCTGCCAACGTCAAGAAGTGTTCCCACTATTATCCTTACCATATTGTATAAAAAACCGTTAGCAGATACACGGTATTCTATCAAATCCCCGTTTACGGTGATCTCACTGTCATAAATAATGCGTACCGTATCGGTAATTTTAGAGCCTTGCGCCATAAAAGCGGAGAAATCGTGAGTACCTATAAAATGCTTTGCGGCAATTTTCATTTTCTCTGTGTTGAGAGTATCGATGCTCTTCCCAAGCTCGAATATCCTGTCGCACAGAAACGGGTCACGTACCTTGTTTGCCCTGATTTTATAGATATATTCTTTTTTCACAACGTTGTATCGAGGATGAAAATCATCATCGACCATCCTTGCGGAGATCACGGAGATATCCTTTGGCAAAGCGGTATTCAACGCTGTGGGAATACGTGAAACGGGTACCGTAATTTCATCTTTTTCAGACACAGGGTCAACTGTTAAGCAATATCCGAGAGCGTGAACACCGCTGTCGGTTCGGCTGCATCCCGTAATATTGCAATCAAATCCAAAAACCTTTTTTGCTGCTCTGTTGAGCATAAGAGCTACTGTGGGCTTATCCCCCTGTAGCTGATAACCGCAGTAGGCTGCGCCCAAATATGAAATTGTAAGCAAAATCTTCATAAAAAGCGCCTCCATTCCGGTTACATAAGCTTAAATCCGTTTGCGTAGATATTGACTAAAATCACTCCCGCAAGCATTGCCATACTCAAAATAATAAACACGTAGTCCCTGAATTTCATCTTAAGCACGTTCATTCTTGTTCTTCCGTTTCCACCGTGGTAGCATCTGCATTCCATTGCCGTAGCAAGCTCCTCGGCTCTTCTGAAGGATGAAACGAAAAGGGGAATTATAATGGGAATAAGAGCCTTTGCTCTCTTAATCAGTCCGCCGCTTGAGAAATCCGCACCTCTTGCCTTTTGTGCGTTCATAATTTTTGATGTTTCATCAACAAGTGTAGGGATAAAACGAAGCGCAATGGTCATCATCATTGCAAATTCGTGAACCGGTACCTTGATTTTTTTAAGGAATCCAAGTCCTCTTTCAAGTCCGTCAGTCAATTCAATAGGTGTAGTTGCGTATGAAAAATACACGCTTGTTCCCATAAGGAGAATAATGATTCGCATAGCAAGAAGCCCTGCGTTTATAAGTCCTTCTTTATAAAGATTAACAGTCCAGAATCCGGGAATGATCTCTTTTGTAAAAAGAAGCTCCTCTCCTCTGCTCAAAAATATGTTGAGAACAGACGTAAAGATAATGATGAACACAAGGGGCTTAAGTCCCTTAAGCACAAGACGGATAGGCACCTTACTTACAATTAAAGATAAGATCACAACGATAGCAAGAAGCCCAAAGGCATATATATCCTTCGCCACGAAAATGCTCACTATGAAGAAAAGTACAAAAAGCAGCTTAGCACGAGGGTCAAGCTTGTGTATAACAGAGCCTGTACCGTAATACTGTCCAAGGGTTATATCAAGAGCCATTATCTCACACCCCCTTCAAGTAATTCGGCAATAGCGTCCACCGCACCGTTTACGGTATAGATATATTTTGATATATCCACACCCTTATGGCGCATTGCCCTGACTACCCCATATATTTCCGGAACGTCAAGTCCGGCAGAGCGAAGAAGCTCACCCTCGGAGAACACTTCCTTACAGTTTCCTTGCAAAATAAGCTTACCCTTTGCAAGAACAAAGAGCTCATCACAATATTTTGCCATATCCTCCATACTGTGGCTGACAATTACAACCGCAGTGCCGCTCTCCTTCTGATATTTACAAATACCGCCGAGGATCTCACGTCTGCCTCGAGGGTCAAGGCCTGCCGCAGGCTCATCAAGAACGAGGACAGACGGACGCATAGCCATGATACCCGCTAAAGCAACTCTTCTTTTTTGTCCTCCCGAAAGGTCAAAGGGGGATTTTGTCATAATTTCGCTGTCAATTCCGCAAAAGGCGGCAGCGGTTTCAACTCTTTCCTTTATTTCATCCTCGGGAATCCCCATATTTTTAGGTCCATAGGCAATATCGTCCCAAACCGTGTCTGCAAAAAGCTGATATTCGGGGTACTGCATTACCATTCCGACCTTGAATCGAATCTTGCTTATTTCCTTAGGCTTCTCCCAAATATCGACACCGTCAACGAATATACTTCCGCTGTCGGGCTTTGTTATGCCGTTAAACATCTGTATAAGAGTCGATTTTCCGGACCCTGTGTGTCCGATTATACCCGTAACACAGTTTTCTTTAATGGAAAGAGATATATTTTGAAGAGCGTGAACCTCGTACGGAGTCTTCTTGCCGTATATGAAATTCACGTTTTTTACATCAATCACCGACATTTTCGACATTCAACTCCTTAAGTTTATCTGCGACAAGTGTAGCGCAGGTATCAAAATCGTACACTCCCAAGGGAATTTCCCATCCAAATCTCTTATTAAGCTTGAAAATTATTTCCGTTGACTGAGGAACCTCAAGTCCTGCATCCCAAAGCCTTTCCACCTGACAGAACACATCGTCAGGCTTACCCTCAACGTATATCTCACCGTTCTTCATTACGATTACTCTGTCCGCAAGAACAGCCTCATTCATATAATGAGTGATCAGTATTACCGTTATACCCTCGTCGTTAAGACGGCGGATGGTGTTCATTACCTCTTTACGTCCCATAGGATCGAGCATAGCCGTGGATTCGTCAAAAATAATGCATTTTGGCTTCATGGCGATTACACCGGCTATGGCAACCCTTTGCTTTTGTCCTCCGGAAAGCTTATGAGGAGCGTGTCTTGCATATTCACTCATACCCACGATTGAAAGAGCCTCATCAACTCTTTTTCTTATTTCGGCAGAAGGCACACCAAGATTCTCAGGTCCGAATGCAACGTCCTCCTCAACCACGGTAGCAACTATCTGATTGTCGGGATTTTGGAACACCATACCTATTTTTTTGCGGACATCAAAGAGGTCGCTGTCTGTAATTCCTTACCCGTTATCTTCTTCCCCTCAACGTAAATATCTCCCGAAGCGGGGGT
>JAFVYY010000054.1 GCA_017508405.1 Clostridia bacterium | reverse complement strand
GTCACCGTCATCATCATTTGGAACGTGTGCCGTCTTTGCTTCCGTGGTTACGGTAGTACAGTTCTTACAGGTGATAGCGGTCGTGCAGTCACCGTCATCATCGTTTGGTGCGTGTGCCGTCTTTGCTTCCGTGGTTACGGTAGTACAGTTCTTACAGGTGATAGCGGTCGTGCAGTCACCGTCATCATCGTTTGGTGCGTGAGCCGTCTTTGCTTCCGTGGTTACGGTAGTGCAATTCTTACAGATAACTGCGGTAGTACAGTCACCGTCATCATCATTTGGAACGTGAGCTGCCTTAGCTTCCGTCGTTATTCTGTCACATATTTCACAGGTAATGGCAGTTGTGCAGTTACCGTCGTCATCGCGAGGAGAATGGGCATCAAGATTCTTTTTATCACCGCAAATACATTCGTTCCAGTGGTATGTTTCATTGTGCTTCCAGATATCACTGTAATCGTGAACGTGGGCAACGGTTACTTCGCCGACATTAATGATAATAGACAAGCTGGTGCTATCCGAATCGGTAACTGTAATAGTTGCGGTAGTTGCAGCCTGGGCTGAAGCAGGTCTTGTACCTCTGATCATACCATTTGAATCAATGCTTAGCCAGTTAGGTCCTGAAATTGAATAAGTATAAGGCTTTTTACCGCCGCTAACGGCGTTTTTAATATCGATAACGCTGATGGTGGTATCTGTATCTCCTGCGTAAATGTCGTATTCATCGCTATCTACGAAATTAAATTCGTTAAAGCCTATGGAAACGGGCGCTGTCTTGCTGGCGAATGCCTCATAGGTGCTCTTATATCTTACGGAATAAGCTCCTATTTCAAGGCCTGTTACGGTATCGTCATATGCGTTTTTCCACACTCCGTCAGACTTTTTGTACTCCATATCAGTAGTAACACCAATGATAGCGCCGTCGTTTTCTCCAAAAGAGGATGCATCTGTTTTATCCAATCCTGTTGGAGCGTTTGGTCTGTTGGGGATAACAAGCTGAAATTCGTTACTGTGACAGTTTTCATCGATATCACTCAGACGAACGATCTTGACAGTTTTGCCCATCCAGGAGTCGGGAATATCGTAATATGTGTTTTCCGCCGTAAATTCAACGGTGCTGATGCCCTCTCCGCCGATCCTGTAAGTAGTTCCTACCAGAAGTCCGGTTATTCTTTCTTCGATGAAGTCGATTCTTATATTCGGAGTCATTTCTCTTATATAAACGGTAAGCTCCTTTGTAAGCCCAAGCTCAACTGTCTTAACTGTTACAGTATGCTTACCGGGTATCCTGTTTGACGTAAGGGTAATTATGCTGACTCCGTCCACAGGGTCGCCTATTGATGCATATAACGGAGAACCCGCAGGGAGCATAACGTCGACGTTGGGGTATGCCGCCGTGGGAGGAGTAACGGTTGCAGTTATCTGAGATGAGCCGTCATAATCCATGATCACGTTGTTTTTATCAAGCTCTAATCCCGTAACGGGAATATCTGTAATAAATGCGCCGTATGAAATTTCAAATTCTATATATCTGTCGTCTGCGGGATCGCTGTTGCCGCCGCGGTCTATGGCTCTTATTTTAGCCGTACCCGCAACACAGGGCTTATTTATCTGGGCGGTCAAATCTCCGTAGTAGGTCATATCGAAATCAAGACCTGGGGGCAGCTGACCTTCAATTATTTCAAACGTCCAGTCATTCGGGCCCGTTGAGGAGAAGTAGTTACCTCCTCTTATGCCGCTCCAAAGGTTGAGACCAAGGTAATCGCCTACGCTGCCCGCAGGGATATCAAAATGTTCTCCTCCCAACCACTCAAGGGCTGCAGGGATCTCTGAATATTCAAATACTGCATAATTTAAGAATTCATTGTCTGTATCACTCATTACAAGGCTCTTATAGTAGTAGTGAGGATCTGTATCTCTCCAAAGATACTTGTTGTCTGCGGGGGTCCTTGTTACGGTATGAGGATTCATATACGGAATGTTACTTGTTATTATTCTGCCGGTAAGCTCCAATCTTCCGCCATTCGTAAGCCTCAGACAGGAAATTTGATTTACTGCATCGCAGGGGCTTTGTCCACCGTTGTTGCTTGTGTATACGGTGATATCAGGAGAGGAGTTGTATACGTACAATGAGTAAATACCCTTGATTTCGGTATGCTCATCGCCCCTTATATCAATATTTACTTCAACGTTATCACGGTTTTGTATGTAAAAGGTGTTGTTATGGTTACCTGACAGATTTACGTTTACGTCGGCTGCGTTATTTTTTATTGTAACGTTCCAGGACGCAAGCTTCGTTTGATTATCGGTAAAGCGGACCATACCTTTTATACCGATGCCGGTATAGGAGGAATCACCCGAAAAGTCCGAGGAAAGATTCATATTTACAGTGCCGTAATTAAAATAAAGCGCTGCATTGATGCCTATAAAGCTCTTCGTATAATTTGCCGGTGTGTTAATATTGAGAATGCCGCCGTCGTCTGCGGAAAGGTTAACGGTACCTGATGGGAACGTGGACTTTATACCAACATTGTTTTCGTCGGTAAGGGTGATGGTATTAGTGCCTATCAAGTGAATATTCAACAGATCTTCTGTGAAAATAGGACCTGAATTATAATTGTTTAACGTAAGAGTTTTGGTGCTTGCATCGTAGCTCCATCCGGTGCCTGAGCCGTTTTCCTTCATTTCAACAGGATCGTCGTTGCCAACGGTCAAAAATCTGTCCTTTTCGGATACGGCTCCGTAGGAGATCGTAAATGTAGTGATTCTATCATCCTCCGGATCGGAGGGAGTGTTATTTTTGTCGGTAAGGCGGATAGTAACGCTTCCCGCATCGCAGGGAGAGGCAAAGGTGCCGCTTATGTTACCGCCACTATATGATAAGGTTATACCCTCGGGCAACTGACCGTCAATGATCTCTGCCTTGAGATAATAGGCGTCGTATGTGCTGAGACCGCGTACGCCCGCTAAGATATTTATAGAGCATCTGCCATCCACCTTATCTGCAGGTATGTTGAAATGGCTTCCGCCAACCCATTCAAGGTCCTCTTCCTCATCAGCGTATTCAAATACGACATTTTCACATATCTGTCCGTCAAGGGAGGAAAGAACAAAATCTCCGGAGGAGCCAGGAATGTTATCGTACTCTATCCACATATATTTGTTGTCTGCGGGGGTAGTGGTAACGGTATGTGGGCTTGTGCTTCCGCCGATAGAGGACATTCTGACCTTACCGTTAAGCTCAACGTAACCGCCCTCCGTAAGGGAGAGGGACATAAGATTATAGACTGCTAAGCGCTTATTTATATCTCCGTCGTTATTGTCAGCCGTAGCTACAATTACGGGAGACGAATTGTAGACGTAGAGATCGGAAAATGTGTATATATAGTCGGTGGAGCCACCTCTCAGCTCAACGTTTATCTCCACGTTTGAGCGGTTATTTATGGAAGCTCCGTTGTAGAATCCGTACATTACTCCCGCCGCGTTCTGATCACGCTCTATATCTACGTTTATTTCAGCCTTTTTAGTACAGTCGGGATCGAAGGATACGCTTCTTTCAAAGCCGTAAAGCCATCCGCTGGATGTGGTATCGATGTCTATGTTCAAGGTTCCGTTTTCCATAATTACAGAGCCTGAGATTGCGGAAAATATGGTTTTAAGCCCGGAACCGTTGATATTAAGCACTCCGCCGTCATCGGCAGAGATACGGACGGAGTTGTAGTTCAAATTGATTCCGTAAGCCGTATAATACATCAGAGTGTTATCAAGGGTAAGGGTGTTTGTTCCCACCAAATGAAGATTGATATCTCCCGTTGTGGTTATGGTTCTGCCGCTGTATCCGTTAAGAGTAAGGGTGGCGGTTTCCGGATCCCAGCTATAGGTACCCGTATCCACGGCGGTGGTGAGAATAGTCTGGCTGCCGTCAGTGGCTGTAAGGGTCACTGCCGTAGCAGGAATGGCGTTCGCTCTTATGGTAGCTATGCTCAAGCATACGATAGCAGAGCAGATCGCTATAAGTGTAATAATCATTGGCATAAGCCTTTTCTTGATTTTCATATCTGTTCTCCTTGCAGGGCTTGGCTCTGCCAAGCCGTATTAATCAAATTATATAGTTATCAGAGAGTCTAATGGGCTTCACTCTTTCAAGCACGTCTATAAATCCGGGCTTTTCCCTTGCCTGAATAAAGGACGGCATATCAAGCTTGACCCTGACCTGGCCCGGAAGAACGCAGCTTCCTCCGCTTTCATCATAATATTCCACGAAAAAGTACCATACGACGGAGCTTAGGTTTTCGCGTCGTTCGGGACAGAAGAACCTGATGGTCTTGTCGCGTCTTTTCAGCTCGAAAAGGCCGTAGTCCCTTTCGGTCCTTTCAGGAACTGTAAAGATAGGGAGGTCCTTTTCAAAATACATTGAAAAGCTGTCTCCCGGTCCGTTTATAAACATAAAATCCGTATTGGATTTATTCTCATCGGTAAGGTATTCAAGGCCGTCCAGAATGGGAAATTTAAATCCACCGAAAAGAATCTGCTTTTCGCTCACGATCATCACCTCCTTAAAAATGTTTTGATAATATTAAATTTACCAATTATATTTTATCATCGCGTAAAGGGGGATTTCATCACCCTGATGGGGTGAAGAATACCGATTCCGGGGGTGAAATAGGGTGAAAATCGGTATGATCCTTAAAAAACAACGAAAATACAAAAAGGGGACGGCAGTATGACTGCCGTCCCTGAAGACTTGAAATGTTTTATTATACCTCTAAAAGCAAGGAGTAAAGATCCTCTCTGCAGGTAACGCCAAGCTTCGAATAAAGGGTTCTTGTATACGTCTTTACCGTGTTTTCGGACAGGTGCAGAGTGATGGCGATATCCTTTCTCTTTTGATTGGCAAGTATGAGCTCAAGTATTTCGCGCTCTCTTATAGACAAGGGATCCTCATTACTGACAAAGGTCAGTACCCTGGCTATTTTTTCCTCCATGGACATTGACGTAATCTGGACTCCAAGCATCCTCTGCTCCTTGGGAGTGTATTTTGGAATATCTCTTTTATGAACGTAGTCCTGAAGCATACACTGTATGCAGAGGAAGGATAACGCGCTCATAAGATAAATGATGGAAAGAAGCTCAAAGCTCCAGGGAATGATCTTCTGTACGCACCATATACCGATATTGCCGACCACAACAGCCAACATAATGGCAGCGTGCTTCTGGGATGCTACCTTGCGCTGCTTTATGGATGTGCCAAGGACGGCGATCATAGCCACAAAATACATGATCACGTAAATAAGATTGGTGGGGTGAAGCACACCGTATTCCTTATGAAGAACGGTAGCACCCGCAATGCTTTCAATAGAAGCGTCGGTATAGTACCAGTCAAGATATCCTGAGGTACTGACGATGGAAAGCATCAATATTGCTAATGCGATGAGTACGCCATTTACCCATTTTTTATAGGTATATCCGCAGAGCTTGGATACTATCATGAACATACAAAGAGGGATAAATACCTGACCAAGATAAGCTATCTTATTTGCAAAAAGAGCAAATTCCACCGTATTTGAAAAGGCGATCATAGTGTAACCAAGGTTGACCGTGGAAACACAGGTGAACAGTATAAGCAGCCACGGCTCATTCTGCTTTTTACGAACAATATAGAAATACAGGGGTAACAGTATAAGGGAAATCAGAAATATTGCGCCGTATATCCATTGCATGCAGTCCACCTCCTTAAAAGATCCTGTCATATAACAGGTAGCTATACCATTATATCATATAAAAAGAGGTAAATCAAGCAAATTATTACTTTAAGTGCTCTGTGGGGGCTTTAAGCATTTCAGATGCACAGTAAAAAAGCACGCAGAGGGCGTTAGCTCACTGCGTGCTTCATTGCTATTTAAGATATTGGTCGGACAATTCGTCGATATACGTATCAAGCTCCTTGTCGGCTATTAAATGGCGGTACTTCGCTATGTAACGGCGAAGGGCATCCTTATTAATGGCTTTGGGCTTGCTGCCGAGCTTACCTACAAGATTATCGGAGAATATTTTCTGAAGGACGCTGTCGGGCAGATTTAAGCCTGTCAGCATATTGTCGCTGAAGGACGAAATCGCTTCGTCATTTGCAAGATAGCGGTACACTCTGTCACAAAGCCAGATACCCGCCTCAAGATGGGGTGTGAAATCCATATCCGTTCCGAAAATGATTCGGTCGGCGTATTTGGTAAAGAAGTCTTTAAAGTATTCCTTGCGCTTCTCAAATCCCAAGTACATTTCTCCTCCGGTAGTAATATCTATACACAGGTTGGGGTATTTTGCAAACATTTCCTCCAATTTCTCGGGCTTTTCGGAGCAGAAGAAGAAATGGGCAAGACAGAGATTTAAATTAGGATGCTTTTCAAGCAAGGCGTCCACCTGACGGTAAAGCTC
>JAFVYY010000053.1 GCA_017508405.1 Clostridia bacterium | reverse complement strand
CTTTGATTCCGTCAGCGCCTTCGGTTTCGATATAATGTACCGTAAAGCACCAAAAAGGTTGGAAGATTTTCAAAAATCAATAAATATTTTAGCACAATATTTTTGTTATTGCAATATAGTCTGATACTGTCAATTTTTTGTCATAATATCTTGCTTAAATTCTTTTTTTATGATAAAATATGTAAAACACCTTTTCGGGAGGTATAATTTTGAAAAAATTATTGGTTTATATGAAAGGATATATCAAGGAAAGTATAATAAGCCCTCTTTTTAAGCTCTTCGAGGCTTGCTTTGAGCTGCTTGTTCCCCTCCTTGTTGCAAATATAGTTGATGTTGGTATCGCTAACGGAGACAAGCCCTACGTAGTTAAAATGTGTATTATAATGGCAATTCTTGGATTTGTAGGTCTCGGCTGCGCCCTTGTAGCGCAGTATTATGCCGCTAAAGCGTCCGTAGGCTTTGCCACAAAGACAAAGCATGCCTTATTCAAGCATATTCAATCCCTCTCATATACAGAAATCGATACACTCGGTACGTCTACTCTTATTACGAGAATGACAAGTGATATGAATCAGGTTCAAAACGGTGTAAACCTCACACTTCGTTTATTCTTGCGTTCTCCTCTTATAGTATTCGGCGCTATGATAATGGCGTTCACCGTAGATGTAAAATCAGCTCTTGTATTTACAGTTGCAATTCCCGCCCTTTCCGTTGTTGTATTTGGCATTATGTGCCTTACTATTCCCCTTTACAAGAAAGTACAAGGGAAGCTTGACAAGGTGTTGGGAGCAACGCGTGAAAATTTGCAGGGTGTAAGAGTTATACGCGCATTCGGACAGGAAAAAGCCGAGGAAGAAAAGTATAAGTACGCCACATCGGAGCTTAACGCTGAGCAAAAATTTGTAGGTAAGATCTCTGCTCTTATGAATCCTATGACCTACGCCATACTTAACATCGCTATATCCGTTCTTATTTGGAAGGGTGCAATACAGGTAAATCTCGGTAATCTGACACAAGGACAGGTTATAGCTCTCTATAACTATATGTCACAGATACTTGTTGAGCTTATCAAGCTTGCAAATCTTATAATAACCATGACAAAGGCGGTTGCCTGCGGAAACAGAGTTCAGTCGATATTTGAAATACGCTCATCTATCAATGCTCCTGTAGATATGCCCCAATCTGTTGAAACCGACTATTCCGTTGAATTTAACAATGCAACCCTTACCTACGCTACGTCGAACGAGCCTTCGCTTGAAAATATTGATTTCAAGGTAAAAAAAGGACAAACAGTAGGTATCATCGGAGGTACCGGCTCAGGTAAAACATCTCTTGTAAATCTCATAGGAAGATTTTATGATGTATCCGATGGTGACGTATGCGTAAACGGAATAAACGTAAAGAATTATCCCCTTGATTACTTAAGAGAAAAAATTGGTATAGTGCCTCAAAAAGCAGTCCTATTCCGCGGCACAATACGTGATAATATGAAATGGGGCAATAAAAATGCGGATGACGACGCTATTCTGAAGGCAATTACCGAGGCTCAGGCATTAGACGTTCTCGAATCAAAGCCCGACGGACTTGACACCTATATAGAAGAAGGCGGAAAAAATCTTTCCGGAGGTCAAAGACAAAGGTTTACAATTGCAAGAGCTCTTGTCAAAAAGCCTGAAATCCTGATTCTTGATGACAGCGCATCCGCTCTTGATTATGCTACAGATGCGGCTTTGCGTGCATCGGTTGCCAAAATCGAGCATAATCCAACTGTATTTATCGTTTCACAAAGAACTGCGTCAATTATGCATGCCGATTTAATAATTGTG
This sequence comes from Clostridia bacterium, assembly GCA_017508405.1. Lineage (GTDB taxonomy): Bacteria > Bacillota > Clostridia > Oscillospirales > CAG-272 > RGIG2000. Next base: position 54,333 of record JAFVYY010000053.1, on the reverse strand, counting down.
CTTGACGACGGCAAAATCGTTGGTATGGGTACACACAAAGAGTTACTTGGCTCCTGTACAGTATACTCGGAAATATACAACTCCCAGTTCAGAAAGGAGGGTGTATAATGAAAAAGTCAAAGAAGATAAAATTGTCTACTGTAAAAGAGGTTCTGCGTTACGTTGGAAAATACAAGCTTTTACTTGCATTATCAATCCTATTTTCAACCGTATCCGTTGCATTGACCCTTTATATTCCTATCGTTATAGGTAAAGCAATCGACCTTATCGTTGGTAAAAATAACGTTGCACTCGATATAATTTCGGAAATGCTTGTAAACGTTGGCGTTATTGCGCTTATAATCGGCGTATTACAGTGGATAATCAATAATTTAAACAATATTATCACGTACAACATCATTAAGAAAGTCCGTGATGAGGCCTTTGAAAAGATACAAACGCTTCCCTTAAAATACATTGACTCACACCCCTACGGTGAGGTCGTAAACAAGGTCATAAATGACGTCGACCAATTTGCAGACGGTCTTTTAATGGGCTTTACACAGCTTTTTACAGGTGTTATAACCCTTCTTGGCACACTTGCCTTCATGCTTACGATAAGCGTTAAAATTACGGTCGTTGTAGTTGTTCTTACTCCTATTTCTTTGTTTATAGCAAGCTTTATTACAAAAAACACATATAAGATGTTCCATACGCAGTCTAAAACAAGAGCTGAACAGACTGCAATTATTGATGAGGTTATATCAAATCAAAAGGTGGTTAAAGCCTTTGCCCACGAGGATGAATCAATTGAAGAATTTGATGAAATAAATAACAGACTCGAAAAATGCTCTGTAAAGGCTATATTCTTCTCATCCCTTGTTAATCCTACCACAAGATTCATAAACTCCCTTGTATATACCGCTGCCGCTTTGGTAGGTGCCTTTATCGTAATAAACGGCATGGGTACAGAAGGCGCCCTTACAGTCGGAGCCTTATCCTGTATTTTAAGCTACTCCACTCAGTATGCAAAGCCGTTTAATGAAATATCCGGCATTATAAGCGAGCTTCAAAATGCCCTTGCCTGCGCATCAAGAGTATTTGAATTCATAAACGAGGAAAGCGAAATTCCCGACTGTGAAAATGCATACGTTTTGGAAAATGCGGATGGCGATATTGAAATAAATGACGTAAGCTTTTCATATACAGACGATCAAAGGCTTATTGAGGATTTCAATTTAAAGGTTAAAAAGGGACAAAGAATCGCCATTGTCGGTCCTACGGGATGCGGCAAAACCACGTTTATAAATCTTTTGATGAGATTTTACGACGTAAAAAACGGATCTATCGCCGTTGATAATCATGATATAAGAGATTTAACAAGAAATTCATTGCGTTCAAATTACGGAATGGTTTTACAGGATACTTGGATAAGAAACGGAACAGTAAAGGAAAACATTGCCATTGGTATACCCGATGCGTCGGATGAAGAAATTATAAAAGCGGCGAAGGCGTCCCACGCCCACAGCTTTATTAAAAGGCTTCCAAACGGTTATGATACCGTACTTAAAGAAAATGGTTCTATTCTCTCACAGGGTCAAAAGCAGCTTTTATGTATTGCAAGAATAATGCTCTGCTTACCCCCTATGCTTATCCTTGATGAAGCAACATCATCCATCGACACAAGAACGGAAATTAAAATTCAAGAGGCATTTGCAAGGCTCATGGAAGGACGAACGTCGTTTATTGTAGCTCACCGTCTTTCCACAATACGTGAAGCCGACCTTATTCTTGTTATGAACAAGGGTCAAATAATTGAACAAGGAACTCACGATGAGCTTTTATGTAAGAAAGGCTTCTATTACAATCTATACAACAGTCAATTCGAGACTGTCTAACTCTAACCTACGGAGGTTATTATGTCACTAATTAACTCAATAAAAAATTCAGATTCGGTTATTTACTCTTAGCAATTCTTCTCTGTGCAAGCGGAGTGGTTATTATTGCTTATCCTAAACAGTCTATGACTACCGTAAGCTATATAATCGGCTTCGTTGCTCTCGTGGGCGGCATTGTACAGGTTATAAAAATTCTTGCCGACAGACATAGGGGTGCAGGATTCGCCTTCTCTATTATAACCGCCTGCGTAACCATAATATGTGCGGTTACAGCTCTTATCTTCCCCAGTGCTGTTATGAGCGTATATCCTATGATAATCGGCTTATTCATAATCATTGACGGCGCATTTAAGCTTCAGACCGTTATAAATTCCAAAAGATACAATTTAAAGATGTGGTGGTTCCTACTTATAATCGCCTGTCTTACTATATTTGGCGGTTTTCTTTGCGTAAGAGTAAGACTCGCTGATGATAATTTCGGCCTTTTCTCTTTTATTCTCGGCGCTTCTCTTACAATATGCGGAATTCAGAATTTCTTCTCGTTGTTCTATCTTGGCAAAATCGTTAAAAGAGCTGCTGCGGAATTTAATAAAAATGCTCTCGACGTTACGGAAGATGCGGTTGTGGCTGATTCCTACATCAATACAGATCCTAAGCGTATCAAGGAAGAAATACTTTCAATTGATAACAAAAAGCCTGTAAACACAGCAGATTTTGAGGACATCAAAGAAACTGAAAAAATTGATAAATAAAAAGATTCAGGAGCCGATTGCTCCCGAATCTTTTTATTTATTTTCCAAATTGAGTGTCCATATATTCAATATGCTCATCAAGCCATTTATCAAAGGCCTGCTTTTGCGTTGTGAGAGACTCAAGGGAGGTTCCAAAGCGTTGATTCTGATACTCTAAAAGCTTATCGTGAGCCTCTATATCAATCTTAGAAAAAGCGCTCTCGATATAATCGTCAATCTGATCCTTTGTTTCTCTGTAAAGCTCCTTATAGCGAGTCTGGAAGGATGCTTTCTTTATCAGCTGATGGTAATAAAACGGAGCTGTACTCCAGTATATACGTATTGTTGAAAGTCCATTGGCATCTCCCATATAAGAGTCAAAATCCCAGTTTGGTCCCATATTGATTTTGGAATTTTCCGTAGAATCCTTTTTATAAAGGAATATATTACATCCGCCGCCGTCAGTAATACACAAATAATCCGAAACAAGAAGCCATTTTACAAAGGAATCAAGGTCAATATATTCAAGATAAGAATCCCCTGTTTTCTTTAATGCCTTTTCAAACTCGATTATATAGTCTCTCAGATAAGCAACCTGAGGAGAATCTGCGTTAAGCTTATCCGAATCCGGATATTTAAAGGTATAATACATTTTTGTATTCTTAGTCATAGGCGTTTCAAAATGCAGATCTTCATTCCACCAATACGCATCACACTCGAACACAAATCCGTCATTATCTACGGGAACACGCCATTGCTCGTCTCCGACACCGCTTCCTTTTTCAACAGCCTCGGACAAAACGTAAATTCCCCTGTAATCACCGTTAATATACAAGCTTACGTAACAGTAATCCGGAGACCACTCTGTGCCTACCGCATCAGCAATGGCATCTCCTGTCAAGCGGTAAAGCTCCTCACCGTAATTAAGCAGCAGCCAGTCCTTTTCCGCATAAGATTTTCCACTGTCCTCACGTCCGATCAACGGAGCTAACAAATCAGCCTTTTCACTAAGCTTAACCTTATACGGATATCTTGCATTTTTGGCGTGGGCAGCACTTGTGTTACCTCTTACCTTAAATTTAGCGCCAAGAAATTCTTCGTTTTCTCCCTTATTCAGGTTTGAAGTATACACGATCTCATTATTCTCGTTAAAAAGCGTCACAATACATTGCTTATAGGTAGCATTTGTAATTCCGGCGCCCATAGCGTTTGTAGGCGGCTTTATTGCATTTTCAAATGTGGGTAACATAAAATTTTCGGTGGTAATCTCAACTCGTGGGAAAGAAACCTCCTTGGGCTTTTTCATATAATATGCCGAAATATTTACCTTTTTACCTATATTTGAGTAACCTACTGCTCTCAAATTTACTTTATAGGTTTTATTTTCGGACATTGTAAACAGATCCATCCGCCCTAAGGACGCATCAACATATTCTGTTTTTTGATTTTCTCCGTCATTATATTCAATTTCAACGTAACGCAATGGTTCATCCGAGCTTTGCATCCACGAAACCGTTAATTTACCGTCATCGGATATACCATAACCGTAATCCTTAAATATTTCTTTTGTTGAGCTTTCCAGCTCACTTACCATCATACTTACGTTGAGATTTGATTTAACGCCGCTTATACAATATATATCTTCTCCCAAATTTTCAATTTTAGTATATTCTCCTTCTACCGTAACAGAAAATATACCGTATTTTTTCAGGGGTACTAATTTAAGCCATATTTTTCCCGTTCCGTCGTTTTGCGGCTCGCCACCGGGGACATTAGACGTATAATAAACACCCTTTAACTCGTCAGAAACCGAAGAATCACCGACGTAAGGTGAGGAATTTACATAATAATTGGGCTTGACGGTAGCTGTATAATAATCCGGCAAAGGCCCATTATTGCTGTCATCCTTCTCCTGACTATTACTATCATCGTCGATACTGTCATTACTGCTATCGTTATCTAAATCTGTGTTGTTATCATTTTTATCAAACTCAGGTAAGGTGGTGATTTCATCTAAGGTTGTGGCTTTCGTTGTGCCAAAGGTATCATCTGTATTCCTACAACCAACAAGACATATAAAAAGTATTAATAAAATAACTGCCAATACTGTTTTTAAGAAATTTATTTTAACACTTTTATCCATAAAATCCCTCCTTTGACAGGTATATTATAGCATTTTTTACGTATAAAGTCAATGTTGATTTGTGTAGAAAAAGAGCGGATCAGCTCCGCTCTTTTCTGTTATTTAAATTCAGTCAGATCCTCGCAAAGCATTCTCTTTCTCAATATCGAGTAATATTCCTTTGTAGGATCTCCGTTAAGAATGCCTGTATTGGCTCTTATGGCTTCAATAACAAGCTCCGGATTAATATTTTTATCTCCGCCGCCGCACAGTATAGCGTTGATCTTTATTTTTCCGTCTTCGTTTTTAACGTCTACGGATTTTATATATTCCTTTACGTTTATTTCTTTTTCATTTCCCTTTGATTTCTTTATAACGAATAAATCCTTGGAAAGAAGCTCGGCAATTTCGCATGCCGTATGCTCTTTTATGGCAGGCGATACGATTTCCATTTCATAATCTATATAAATTATATTTTTGAGCTTACTATCGGGTACGTAAACGTCAATTACTTTCATTTCATCGGGGAAGCTGTTTGAAAGACGGCTTGCTATTTCCTCGCAGCTCATAAAAGAATTTATTTTTATATCCATAAATTCGCATTCACTTTCAACTCCTACAGGGAGCGGAACTGCAAATACGATTTTAGGCTGAGGATTAAAGCCCTCACTGTACCATATATCAATACCTGCGCGAAGAATTATTCTCTGCATTGTCTTTGCAGTATCAAGATGGGAAATGTACATAAGAGAGCCGTATTTTTTAAATTTAATTCTTATTGGAATTATTTCATTTTGGGACACCATGTTACATCTCCTCCAAGTTTATTTGCGCCGCAGCCCGAGCATTTTTCCTTACAGTTGGGTGTTGTTACGCTTTCGTATGCTTTTTTACTTTCGGAAACGAGGAATTTCTTGCTCACTCCTATATCTATAACGTCCCACGGAAGAATCTCATCGTATCCCATTCTTCTGTTTGCATAGAACGAAGGATCTATGTCGCATTTTTCGAACACATCCATCCACTTATCGTAATCAAAATATTCGTCCCAGGCATCAAATCTCATACCCTGCTCAACTGCATACGCAATAGCCTTAGAAAGTCGTCTGTTACCCTTTGAAAATACTGCTTCAAGACGGGAAACCTTAGCTTCATGCCAATTATATCTTATCTTGCGGTCAGTAATCTTCTCACCGAGGAATTTCTACTTCTCACAAAGCTCCTCAAGAGAATTTTGGGGCTCCCATTGGAAAGGAGTGTGGGGCTTTGGAACAAAGCAAGAAACGCTAACGGTTACGCTTACAGGCTTCTTCGGTCTTACGGGCATTTTGTAGAACTCGTCTACAACGTGCTTAGCAAGAACGGAAATTCCCTCTATATCTTCATATGTCTCTGTTGGCAAGCCATTCATAAAATAAAGCTTAACCATACTCTTACCGCCTTCAAACGCTAATCTTACGGCATTCATAAGGTCGCTTTCATAAAGATTTTTATTTATGGCATCACGAAGCCTTTGAGTTCCCGCTTCAGGGGCAAAGGTAAGTCCCGACTGTCTTACGGTGCTTATTTTTTCCATAAGCTCCTTTGTAAAGCTATCGGCACGGAGCGACGGTAAGGAAAGATTGATTTTTTTAGGGTTTGTCCACTCAAGAAGCAGATCAGTCGCCTGAGTGAGACATGAATAATCACTTATTGAAAGAGACGTTAAGGATATTTCGTTGTATCCCGAATTTTCAAACATTTCCTTTGCCTGAGCATTCAATACCTCGGCACTCTTTTCTCTTACGGGACGGAACACCATTCCCGCCTGACAGAATCTGCAGCCTCTGATACATCCTCTAAAGGTTTCAAGCATTATTCTGTCGTGAACGGTTTCTATAAACGGCACAATTGGCTTGGTAGGAAAATATGATGTGTTAAGGTCGCTGACGATTCTCTTTTCTACCTTTTTCGGTACATCATCAAACATAGGCTCAAAGGATTTGATAGTACCATCCTCGTTATACTTAACATCATATAATGAAGGAACGTAAAATCCCTTAAGATGGGAAGCTTCTCGAAGAAAAGCGGATTTTGTATACGTTCCGTTTCTCTTCATTTTTTTCATAAGCTCAGCAAGCTCGGGAAGAGCCTCCTCACCCTCTCCTATGCTGAAAATATCATAAAAATCCGCAACGGGCTCAGCGTTATAAGCGCAAGGTCCGCCTGCAAGCAATACAGGAGCATCCTCTCCTCTGTCCCTTGCATATAACGGTAAACCGGCAAGCTTTATCATATTTACAGCAGTAGTATAACATAGCTCATACTGTAAAGAGGTGGCAATAATATCGAAATCCTTAATAGGGTCTTTGCTTTCAAGGGCATACAGAGGAATATTGTATTCCTTCATTTTTTCTTCCATATCGGGCCAAGGAGCATATACTCTTTCGCACCATACGTCCTCTATTTGATTGAGAGCACCGTAAAGGATTCGTACGCCAAGATTTGACATACCTATCTCATAGGTATCGGGAAAGCAAAAGGCAATACGCAAATTAACCTTTTTCTTATCCTTGATTATCTGTCCGAATTCTCCGCCTGTATATCTGCCCGGCTTTGAAACGGATTTTAAAATAGTACTTAAATTCTGCATTTCAATTTATTCTTGCAAGGTATATAGCGCTTAAAGCGAATATAATAAGCATCCACGGTATGTAAAACAGTCCTACAAAAAGCGTTGGAACAGACGATATTACACCGAACACCGTAAGTCCTAAGAATGCAAGACCGGTTATGGAAGCTATCACCTTTACAATCAAGGCTGCCTTTCTTATTTTGGTTATACTTTTACAAACTGGAATAGCCTTAAGCAATGAGCGTGAGCGTCCCTTAGACACGATTCCGCTGTCAGCTTTATCTATTACCTTGGAGATCTGCGCATTATCTGTAAGCTTGATTACGCAAAGCTCCGATTTTTTGAATATAGTCTGTTTTTTGATTATTTCATTGTTAAGATTCGGATCAAAGGTACGGATCATAACTGCGGTTCCGTTTTTATTAAGAGTGCGGACAGTCTTTGCAAACTCCTCATCTATCATATAGTTCACGTACATTTTAGAACAAAGTCTGCCGTTGCACGCCATATACATTACGCTTGTTCCGTCATCAATATCCTCTCGCTCCGTAGGGACCTCAACACCCTGAGATGCTATTCCGTATCTGTCTGCAAAAATCAAGGTGTCATTATCAACCTTAACACAGAAAAAGCTTCTTCCCGAGCATACAAATTTTGTACGCTTGCTCTTTTGCATAGCATCCCTTGTAGCAACGTCAAACACTGCCGCAAGAGGTCCGCCAACCACACTAAAGCCGCTGGCTGCATAGTAAAGGATCTTCTCAAGGCTATAATCATTATATACCTTGAAATTACGGAGCTTTACGTTATACGGAGGAAATGCTGTTGTATCGTCAACGGATAAAACTCTGATATCTGAAAATTCCTTGATCGCATCCTCTCCGATAATAGAGGTTTCCTCATCAAACAGCTTTCTGTTACCCATAAGGAACGGTACACTATAAGTAAACAAAAATCCTACGGGAATCGTAACAAGAAATCCCTCGTACCACACGGCAAGAGCATCAGTAAATAAGGAGCCTCTTATAATCGCTATTACAAAAAATACAAGAGGTAAAATAAGAGCCACCAATGAATAAGCATCCATAACGTTTTTTACATCCGCAGAGCTGTTTGTTCTTGCAAAATATCTTTTTACGAAATTAGCCTTCTCCACCTTAACAATATTGATGCTTCCCGTTATATCCTCGCCGGTAGTGGTAAATGTTTCATACTCTGTTTCTGCATCGTCACCGGAAAGCTTGTTTATTACAAACTTTGTTTCCTTGGCTGAAACCACACTAAATCCGTATTTTTCTCTTATTACGTTAACGTATGAATAAGCAAGAGACAGTAAGCAAATAAGCGCTACAGGGAAATTATATAATTTCTGCTGGAATCCAAACGGCACGAATATAAGTGTTATAAGTGAATATGCAACACCCACAAGACATGCATATACGCTGATACTTTCGGGAATATGCTCCTTAGCCAGAATTGACTTTCCACCGTAATACAGCTGCTCATAAGCGCATACCATACATCCGATAAGCAGGAACATATCTACGAAGAAGAAAATATATGGATGAGCTTCTATATTCATTCTTGTATAAAGCGCCGATGAGAAAAATCCAACGTTTTCAACAAGTAAGAGTAAAAATGCAAACACGGAAGCTATAATCATTTTGATCTTTATAGACTTCTTAGCATATTTATACATTCCTATGATTTCTTTTCTCTGCTGTCTATCGGTATATTCGTAATAATCGGAGTGAATGTCACCCTGCATTTCTTCAATTTCAGCAGTAGTCTGATTGGTTTCCTCCATGCTTACGCTTTTTCTTGTATTTTCAACTATACCGAAGGTTTTCATAAAATTGTGTTGAGTTTCTGCCGTATTTGCGAAAGTATCGTCAAATTTCGGAGTGATCTCATCACTATCTTCCTTACGGTTCCATGCAGAGTACGGAATTTCCCTTCCCTCTCCGCTCTTTTTTAAATTTCCGGATACCTTTTTAAATACCTCCTGATTCGGAGATACAAGGTCAAGTTCAGTATCCTCGTCGGGATAGTAAAGCTGGCTCTCCTCGATCTTCATATTAGCAGGATACTTCTGGTAAGATTTTCTTTCCTTACTAACGCCAAATTCGTCCTTCTCTACCCGTTCAACTTCACCGACGTCCATTTCAAGCTGACTGTATCTATCCTCCATAGCTTACTTCCCCTCTCTTTGCATTCTTGCCGCATGGCAAAGTATTACAGATGCGGCGGTAGACACGTTAAGAGAATTAACCTGTCCGTACATAGGTATAGAAACTATATAATCGCTTCTTTCTTTTATCAGTCTGCCAACTCCATTACCCTCAGAGCCGAGAATAATAGCTGCAGCGCAATTAAAATCCGTTTCATAATAAGGAGCACCACCGGCCTCGGATGCAAAAATCCAAACGCCCTTTTTCTTAAGCTCCTCTATTGTAGTTGCAATGTTTGATACCTTTGCAATAGCCATATGCTCAATCGCTCCCGCAGAGGACTTATAAACAGCCGGAGTAATTCCCACTGCATGTCTTTTGGGAATAATGATTCCGTGAGCGCCTGCACACTCTGCGCATCTTATTATAGCTCCGAGATTGTGAGGATCCTCTATACAGTCGCAAATTACGATAAGAGGCTTTTCCCCTCTTTCCTCAGCAATTTCAAGTATGCGATCCACGCTAACGTAATCCTTCATCGCTGCCATTGCTACAATACCCTGATGATTTACACCGCCGCTTATGAAATCAAGCTTTTTATCCTCGACCTCAACAACAGGAATTCTTTTTTCAAGAGCTTTAGCAACTATGACAGTGATAGAGCCCTCGTGATTTCCTTTTCTTACATATATTTTGTCTATGGCTCTATCGGTTTTAAGAAGCTCGCTTACGGCATTTCTTCCGCTTACAACACCGCTTAATTCTCCTTCAACCTTAAGTTCTCTATCTTCAAAACGGGGAGCGGAATATGTACTCTTTCCCGTTTTATTGCTTTTATTGAATGTCTTATCGTTTTTCACTTCAATCACCCTGTCAATAATATTTATACATAGTTATTTTATCATATATATTTTATTTTGTACAGTCCTTTTAAAAATTTAAAATAAAAAATAAAAGCGGACCTTTACAAATCATAAAAGTCCGTTTTTATCAAATCCTAAATTTTTTAACAAAAATATATGTTAGTTAAAGAGCACAGCTCTTACAGATATTCCCGTATATGCGAAATATTAGAGATTTTTCATTTCAGCGAAGCACTCACTGCAGTATACAGGTCTGTCGCTGTTGGGCTGGAAAGGAACCTTTGCTTCCTTACCGCACTTTGCGCAAGTTGTGGTAAACATTTCACGAGGAGCCTTAGCTGCATTCTTCTTTGCATCTCTGCAAGCCTTGCATCTCTGGGGCTCATTCTGAAATCCCTTTTCCTGATAGAACTCCTGCTCACCTGCTGTGAACACGAAATCCTGACCACACTCTTTGCACTTTAATGTCTTGTCCTCAAACATCTTTTTTCTCCTTACCTTTGGGTAGAAATTTATATACAAAGCATTACGCTAAGTATCATTCTCTGTGACCTGCTTAAGCTTTACTTTTATCCTGTAAATAGCGTTATTAACAGATCTTTCGCTCTTACCAATCTTCTGAGAGATCTCTTTAGCTCTCTCTCCTCTGATGTAGAAGGTGAAGATTTTCCTTTCATAAGCTGATAAGCAATCCTGAGCAAGGGAAAAAAGCTTTTTTTCAAGCTCTCGCGCTAACAGGGTCTCCTGCGGATTTTCCAAATCGTAGTTATCTTTAGAATCAGAGCGTTTTTGCCTTTTTTGGGAGTTGAACGTGCGCACACAAGACACAAGCCTGTTTCTCACACATACCTTTGCATATGCACCGAAGGTAACCTCACAGCTTGCATTATATGTAAGAACGGAATTATAAAACGCCATCTTACTCTCCTGCAAAAAGTCGTCATACTGTTCTTCGGATGCGCCGCACATATCAGAATACTTTTTAGCCATACTTTTAAGTAAGGCATCATACTTTGAAAGAAGCGTTGCAAAAGCGAAGCTGTCGCCGTTACGCGCCTTTTCTACAATTCTCATAAGCTCTTCCATATGTACTACTCCACCATATTTTATATTATAACAACACAAAATCTCTCTGTCAAGCGTTTTTCACATATTTTTAGAAAATTACAATTTTTTTTGCGTTTTTTTGTGAAAAATAACCAATTTTTCAACATTTGTTGCAAACATCAATCATTCAAAAATGTAATTTGTTTCTCCGGATACCAGAGCCAACGTCCCTCTATAAACTATTTCAGGGCGGCGGTTAAAATTCCTTACCATTCTTTCTGCTTCAATTTTTGAGTCGACCTCAACGTTTATGTCAAGCACCTTTCTTCCGCATTCTGCGATTTCACAGTGCACCATAAACTTTCCGTTATCGAGAGATTTTATGTAAGAATCCGTTGTTGCGCCTCTCTTTTCAAAGGAAAGATGTCTTATAGCGCTTCGGTAGCTTGATTCTCTTATGCTTGCGGCAATAGTATCACTTAATTCTACAGCTATAGTCTTTCCCGTTGAAGATACGATGTAAAGGCTTTCTTCCTCGCCCTCTTCCTTAGGAAGCTCAGTTATATGCTTAGCATCCACAAGCTCGGTAAAGCACTCTCCGCATTCAAAGTAACTTACTATATTTTCCTGATAAAGTATGCTGCAGACATCGTTGAATTTAACCGGATATCCTATTCTGTCCATAAGATAAAGTATAAAAATTTTTATTTCGTTTTTGTCTTTTATAAAATTACTCATTTAAACATCCCCTTTTGAGCTTATACATTATTATGATATCACATTTTACTTCCTTATTCAACATAAATTTTACTTAAAATTTCAAAAAAAGAGGTTTTTATGAAAAAATATTATCGCACCGACCTCGGTTGTGAAAAATCACTTAAAGAAAAGTCAAAATATAATCTAAATTCCAAGGAAATAAATGAAATTTCTTGCATCTTTCTTGAGTCAAAGGCAAGTAAAAATACGGAATCCGTAATTATCTACACCGGTAAAACCTATATGTACAACGACGACTATCTGCACTCCGTAACCGATACCGTATCAAAATGCCTGAAGGAGCTTATTCCGGAAGAATTGACCAGTGGAAGCAGCATTTTGATTTGCGGATTAGGTAATCGGAATATAACGGCAGATTCACTTGGTCCGTACGTTACGGACAAGCTGTATCCAACCGTTACGTTAAAATATTTTGTAAATAAAGTTTACCTTTTATCCCCGGGAGTTGAGGGGCAAAGCGGATTTTCCACATTCAACACGATTAAAAACGCATCAACTATTTCAAAGTGCGATCTCATTGTAGCAGTTGATTCTCTATGCGCAAAAGACCCGGAAAGATTATTATCTACCATCCAGCTTTCCGCTCAGGGAATCATGCCGGGAAGCGGTGTTGGAAATCATAAAAACGAAATAAGCAAAAAAACTGTTGGCGTACCCGTAATTTCCATAGGAGTGCCTACAGTTTCGGATTTAAGCTCTATTGCAAAAAATATAAAAATGAAAGGATATTATGTTTCTCCGAGCGACGTTGATATATGCGTTGATTCATTCGCTGACATTATCGCATCAACAATAGAAAAAGTTTTCTATAAAACAGGTGAAAACATTAAAATTACAAACACTCCCGCCCACTTTTGACAAAAAAACAGCACGGTAAGCGTTGTTGGTATACAGAGTATAAACGCACCGTACTGTTTAGTTATTTTATTAGAAATCGTAATCTGCGGCAAGACGTGCAGGCGGCTTGCGATTCAAAGTAAATATAGGAATCAAAGCAAATATAAGTCTTATACCAAGAATAGCGGCAAATGTAAGAAGCGCTGCCCACCATGGGAAAATAAGCATTTGTTCCAATGCCTCCACACGGGAAAGAACCTGTATTGCTGCAAATATAAGCGCAACCGTTGGCAAGCTGAATTTCAAAGTCGTTATAACACTTTCAAAAGCAAAAATCAGCATCATATTTCTCTTGGGAACTCCAAGCAATCTGTAAACGGTAACCAGATCCATTCTTTCCTTTATCCTTGAACGCTGCATCAAATAAAGCATTACAAGAGAAAGAAGAATAACAGATGCTATTACTATTACTCTGCCGCTCTGTCGAGTGTTAATATTGCTGAGATAATCATTGTATTCTGCAGCATTGTAATCGGCAAATGACACGGTAAGCATATTTGTAAGATAGGGAGTAAGCCCCTTATTAAGGTAAGCCCTTAGGCTGTCCTTATCTTTTGTCCACACGGAAAAAGAATTTACACGCGTACTCTCTCCCCTTGCAATCATTGAATAATAAAGCTGTTCTATAACCTCATCACTGACTACAAGCGTCGCTCTTATGTCCGTGCTGGCAGGAAGACCTACATAGCTATCCTTTACTATAAACGACTCTCCTGTTACTAAGCTTCGTGTCTGACTCTTACCCGGAACCAAATCATACTCCTTATCAAGAGCAATACATTCGTTTGTTTGAAGAACGTAGTTAGGGTCAAATCCTGTAAGCTCCTTATATTCAGATAAGGAAATTATGGGTGAACCGCCCTTACCGATAGCCATAAGACCCAAAGTGCTTATATAAATCGATGGCTCTCCGGAATCACATATGCCGACAATTTTAGGACAATAATAGTCCGTCTGCATAGGACTCTCAACGGTTTTACCAAGGAAATACATAACATCGGTGATCATATTCTGCAATATACCGTCTTCCTTAAGCATCTGATCAAGAACCCAACGGTCAACGATTATTTCATTATTATTCTTTGGCATTCTTCCCGCTATGAGAGTTGTCTTATCAAAACGTGAAATATTTACAAGAGAATAACCGGTGAGCTCCATACCCTCATTACTTATCTGCTTTACGGTATCATCCTTAAACACAAAATTTCCTCTTGCGTTTGGAATAATATCAAAATCTATGCCTGAGTTCTCAAGATATTCAACATATTGAGACATAGCATAGGTTATAGTTCCGCCTGATGTAGCGGGACCTCCTATAAAGTCGAATAATAACGTGTGTGAATCGTGGTTAATATAATCTTCCGGATCAAGATGAGAAGCAGTAACAAAATCAGAAACGGAAATAGAAAGAATGAGAGTAAGAATTATAATAAATACTCCAAGACCGAATCTGTTAAGCTTCTTTTTGGAGATGGAACCCTTAGCCTCGTTAAAAAGGAATCCGACACCGAGAAAACGCTTTGTACTTTCCTTTTTTTCTCCGCCTGATAAATCACCGTGTTGTTTATCCATTTGGGAAAAGCTTTTGTCAGTAAGAATAGGATGCTCTCCGTTTTTAAGAAATGGAGGACGTGCTGCGGTTGATGACAAAACTACTCTTTTATCGTCAAATTTAATAATAATTCTATCCTTCTCTGCTACAACCGTAAGAGCTACGGGAGCCGCATCCTCGGACGAAAGCATTCTTACAGAAAGATTGGCAATGCTGATATTCTCTTCCGAATAATCTCCGGAATACACGGTATCCTTTTCTCCCGCATCCATAATTCCACGCTTCCATTCAGTAGAATCGGATACAATATTTCCGCTGTCAACTGTAATTATTCTATCAGCGAAAAACTCTGCAATCTCCCTTTCGTGCGTAACCATTACCACAAGGCTTTCCTTAGAAAGCTCTTTGAGGATAGTACATATGTTTCTTGTATTTGATGCGTCAAGGTTTCCTGTAGGCTCATCAGCAAAAATAACACGGGGGCGACGCGCAATTGCTCTTGCTATAGCAACTCTTTGCTGCTGTCCTCCCGACAGCTCTCCAACGGGACGCTTTCTGTATCTAAGCATATCTACCCTTGAAAGAGCTTCCTTAACTCTCTTGAGCTTATCCTCATAAGGTATATCAAGAGAATGCATTCCGAGTAATACGTTATAGGATACAGAATGCTCAGTCAACAAATAATAATTCTGGAAAATATAGCCGAAATTGGCATTTCTTTCTCTCTCCATCTCCTTGGAAAGAGAACGCTTGATTTCTGTGTTTTCGGTGATGATTGTACCGCCGTCAAATGTATCGAGTCCGCCTATTGCGTTAAGCAAGCTTGTTTTTCCGCTTCCCGATGTACCAAGAATACATACAAAGCCTGTATCCGGAAGCTGGAAGGAAAGATTGTGAAGCACTTCGTTTTCTTGCTTTGTACCCTTATCGTAAACCTTTCTTAGGTTTTCGACCTTAATCATTTACTTCCACCTCCTCCATTAATCTGAAATCTATATCCTCTTCTGCCTTTTCAGTTTCAAATACCTGCTTCTTTACAGATTTACATACGGAAAGAAGGGACATAGCGCAAAGGATGACATGGCAAAGCACGTATACAAGCATAATGCCTGCACTGACGTACTTAAAGATATCCGAAACATATTTGAATCTGATAGCGTTCAGAATCAGTATGATTCCAAGTCCCAATGCTTCTCCCAGTATGGTATAGAACAGCATCATAAGTGCAACGGAACCGTATGCGGTTTTGGCTGTAAGACCGATATTGGACATAAGCTTATATCTACCCGTTATGGAATTAAACATAGCCTTCATAAGTATGAACTGAAGAACTACGGTAAGAGCAAATGCCGCAATCGATACGCCGAGGGTAACAAGTCTCTGATCGGAAAGCTCCTCGTCAATCTCAACAGCGCCTATACGATAAGGACTGACAACGAGATAACCAAGCTCGTTTAACTCCTCCATCACTCGATCCGTGTATGAATAATCCGCGATTTGAACTGAAACCTGATTGGATTCATTATGAGGCATAAACTCCTCGTATATTTTCTCATTAACAAGTCTTAGATTACTGTGTTGGCTATTATAAATACCCAACTTAACGAGGAACAATACGTCATCTTCTCTTTTGAATTCATTGAACGGTATCTCTACTCCAACGTCTATAGATTTGGTTGAAATATTACCCGGATGAAGAAATTGATTCTCAGCGAGACTGTCTATGTTGAACGAGGGTATAGCTACAGTAAAGCTGTCTTTTTCATATGGAAGGAATAACGTAGCGATTTTACCTTCAAACACAGAATAATCAATAAAGTTGGCCATAGCGTCAGAGAAATAAAGTCCGCTTCCATAATTAGTCTTTCCTACAACTTTAAAGCGGATGGAAATGTATACATCCTTTTCCCATCTTCTGTTTCTTATATGTACGGTTACCATATCGCCCACCTTATGTGACGGGTCTGCGGAAAGGACCTCATACATTCCTGTAGGAGATCTACCCTCTTCAATGATATTTTTTTCCGTTATGGGCACTGTGGACATATAGAGATCGTTGGAATAAAAACGAACCATATCTATCATATGTACCTTGCCCTGTCCGTAGTTTACTTCCTCTTCCTTGGGAACCTGATATATGCTGTAATCGTAATCTTTTCTGTAGTAATAGTTTGTATCGGTAATACTTCCCCACAGCCTTAAGTTTTTCACGTGACCGACATCAAGAATTTCATCAAGCTCTTCATCTGTAAAGGACTTATTGTTGGACTTTACGATTATCAATCGGGTTTTATCACCGTTTAAAAATACGGAATCGTCATAAATTCGTGTAGACGAATCGTCAAGAGCGATGGTAAACGTTCCAAGAAATACGAAGGTTATGATCAACGTGAATGCAAGAAGAATACTGACTATGGTTGAAAATACAGGACGTGATTTTATAGTCAAATACGTAACGTAGGGAGAAAGAGATTTTATATGCTTTTTTGACGTTCTGCCCCTTGTCTGCTTTTTCTTTCCCTTATCTTCAATTTTCTTGTCGCCGTCTGCAATTTCATCACAATAAGGCGCTCTCAAAGGAGCGTCTGTAATGACAGACGCATCAGAAAGTATAATTCTTCTCGTTGCATAATTTTCAGCCTCGGAAAATTCATGAGTGATAAGAATAACAAGATGATCCTTTGATGCTTTATGTAAAAGCTTAATGATCTTATCACTGTTTTCGCTGTCAAGGTTTCCCGTCGGCTCATCCGCTATAAGAATTTTAGATGGCTTAGCAAGCGCACGAGCGATGGAAAGCCTTTGCTTTTGACCACTTGAAAGCTTTCCTGCATTGCGGTTTCTGAAATCGTAAAGCTCTACCTCTCTCAAAATATCAAGGGCCTTTTCCCTTACCTCGTCCTTCTCAAGCCCGCCAAAGCGTAATGCCGCTTCAACATTTTCAAGAACGGTATTACCAACAAGTATACCGTAACTTTGGGATATAAAGCTTATAAGATCACGACGATAGCTTTCCCAGTCGGAACTGCTGTAGTGAGATGTTGGCTCTCCGTATATAAGCATTTCTCCCGACTCGTATGGGATGATTCCGCCAAGAATGTGTGCAAGGGTAGATTTACCGCTTCCGCTTTCACCTGTTATAGCTACGAACTCTCCCACACTGAAGGAAAGGTTTATACTCGAAAGTCCCAAAACTACACTTGTTTTTGATGTGTAAAATTTGGACACATTTTCAAGTTTTAATACTTCCATAGTTTTTCTCCTAGTTTTTTTAGCATTCTAACATACAAATGTAATGGTTTTGTATTGAATCCGCACATAATAAAGCTCTGTAAAACTCCTATTCTTATGCGCCGAATAATGTCACCCTGTCAGTAAACAACAATGTAATTGTACCATAAAATTATATATTTGTAAATAAAAAGAGCGAAAATAATTCGCCCTTTTTGTTAATTCAAACTAAATTAGAGAGTTTTTTTATAGCATTTGCCTCACAGAAGCATCTTAAATGCTCCCTTACGTAGTGGGCGTAGGATGCTTTAAGCTGCTTTGCATACTCGTTTATGAATGCGAAGCGAAGCTCTTTAGGTGATATGTTTCTGCATATCAAATAATAATTTTCGTTCTCGTCGTCGTAATATGCCTGTGCCCCATCTTCGTCTGTAACAGCAGAGAGTCTCTGACACACAAACAGAAGCTTATCAAGAGAATCAAACCTGTATACACCGGTATATGTACTGTTCTTTTTTAAGCTTCCGGACGCTACCCTGTCCTTATACATATTTTCCTCCTCCGTATCGCATATGTAAATCTCGCAGCCGAAATTTTTTAACGGATACACCTGTATAAGAAGCTTATTCACTGATAAATCGATTTTTTCCTTTTCCTTTACTTTGAACAGGAGTTTATCAATTGAGCCTAAAAATCTTTCGTCTGAAATTTTATCGTCATTTAAAAAAACGTAATCCTGACATTCCTGACTGTCAAGAATAACCTTTATCGCATTTGATCTAATCTGTATAATTTCCATAATTATCGCTCCGTTATTAACATTATACAATGCAGCCGATAAATTGTGCAAGGAACAATATTTGTATAAGCAGGAAATTTTCCCCTTATGGTATTATTAAAGGAAATTCACAATATACTGTACTAAAAGTAAAAATCGGAGGTATTTATGAAAAAAATACTGCTTTTTATCCCCATATGTGTTTTCATTATGACACTGAGCGTATTCGCTGCTGAAAAAATATCTCCCGCCTTAAACGTCATAGCATACGAAAACGAAATGATCAAGGCGGGGGTCGTATACGAAGGTGAAATATGCTTCGACGTCAATGATTTCGATTCAACCCTCGGCTCTAATACAAAATCCATAACAGTTACTAAGCTTCCCGATGAAAAGGACGGCAGGCTTATGCTTGGAAATTTATACGTGGTGGAAAATCAGGTTATTTACCGAGAGGATTTTGATTCTCTCCGCTTCATTCCGAAATCAGGTGATGAAAAAAGCTATTCCTTTACCTTTTCTCCAAATAGCAGCGGTTATGAAATATGCTGCCACTTAAGGATTACAAAAAATACGAATTTTTCTCCTATTGCAACAAACGGCTCTGAATTATTCGCATGGACACAGACAGATATTGCTATGAGAGGGACGCTTGACGGGTACGATCCCGATGGAGATTCCCTCAAATACGAAATAGTTTCTTTACCGGAAAAGGGACTTGTTGAAATATTAAACAAGGAAACCGGAGATTATAAGTATACACCTTATGAAAAGGCAACGGGAACGGATTCCTTTACATACAGAGTTCGAGACTCCTTTGGCAACTACTCCGACGAGGTTACCGTAACAGTGAAAATAGAAAAATTAAAAACGAAGCTGGTATTCTCTGATATGGATAAGAGCTACGCATTAAATGCCGCCATAATTGTTACCGACGGAAAGCTTATGGATGCATCTCAAAATAAGGACGGCACCATATCATTCCGTCCCGAAGAAAAAATCACCAAAGAGGAATTTATAGTTCTGGTTATGAAGGCAATGGGGGCAAATAATGCGCCTGTGGTTGAAAAAACAAGATTTGCCGACGATGACCTTATAGGTAATGAATATAAGGGATATATCGAAAGTGCTTTTTCTCTCGGTATAATTGAGGGAGAAAGAAAGCCTGACGGCGTTTACATAAATCCCAAGAATAATATAACCGTTGCCGAAGCAGCCGTAATTATAAACAAAATTATCGGCGCAAAGACAGATACGTTAATGACTGTATTTAACGATGAAAACGATATTCCCGAATGGGCAAAAAGCGCAATTATTTCATTGAACGAGTTAGGTATAATACCAAAGGTTGACGGAAGGATCAACCCCAATTCACCCTTAACAAGGGAACAAACCGCACAAATCCTTATGTCCCTGCTTGAGTATCAGGGAAAAATCAAGCACTGATCTTATATAAAAAAGCGAAACGGTTCGAAATATCGAACCGTTTCGCTTATTTTGACTGTAATTTGCGAATTTTTTCCTCCGACGGACTTACGTATGCCGTCCAGTTTACGTTGTAAACAACGAATCCGGGCTTTGATCCCGCAGGCTTTTTAACATATTTTATAAGAGTATAGTCAACAGCGATATTATCGCCCTCTGCCTTTGAATAGAAAGCAGCAATTTCTGCAGCCTGTGTAAAATCCTTTTCCGACGGCTCGTCTCCTTTACTCTGCATAATGACGTGAGATCCGGGCGCATTCTTAACGTGAAACCACCAGTCCGTTTTATTTGAAAGCTTTGTGGTTATATAATCGTTTTGTCTGTTGTTTTTTCCGCAGTAGACAGTATATCCGCCATCAGTAACAAATTTTAAGGGCTTGGCAGCCGCTTGCTTTTGTACTGTGTAGTTCTTCATTCTGGAAGCGTAACCGCTGTGATATAGCTCGTCACGTATCTCGTTTATATCGCTTTCGGTTTCTGCCTTAGTCAAGGATTCAAATACCGTTTCTATATAGTTAAGCTCTGCTCGGGCAATTTCGATCTGCTTGGCAAGCTCAATCTTTCCCTTCTTTGCTTTATTATATTTTTTGTAATATAGCTGCGCATTCTGAGCAGGAGTTAATTTAATGTCAAGAGAAATATCTATATTCGGACAGGACTCATCATAATAGTTGCAAACCGTTACCTTATCCATTCCTCTTTTCATTAAGTATATATTAGCTGTAATAAGATCTCCGCAAAGCTTATAATACTCGCTTTCATCACATTTTCCGAGGTCTGACTGATGTATAGCGATTTTTTTTGTAATTCTCGCTTCTGCATTTGTAAGAAGTCTTAAAACATCGGAGGAGCGCTGTCGTATTCTTTCACTCTGGCTCTTTTTAAGATAAAACAAATCAAGTGCGCAGGAAAAACCGCTTGTCGGTCTGCATGAGTATTCTTTACCGTAATATTCAAGGGGGATATATGAATATTCTATGGGGGTATCCTTTGCATCATAAACTATATACGGAGTAAGAATACCTTTTTTGAATTTTTCCATTATATCAAAAAAAGCCGGAAGGAGTGTGGATAATTTTATATTTCCAAGTGTGCAATCTACGCTTCCGCCGCACATATAAGAAATTTGTCTTGCTGTGGAAACAGCCATTCCGAGGAAATTGTTAGTAATAAATTTATCGCATCTTAAATCCTTGCTTGCCGCATCAAAAAGGTGCGTAAATTCTTCCTTGGTTACAGCCGTTGGATCTTTTTTATCCTGTTTTGGCGGCATTTCATAGTTCAATCCGGGCAAAATCTGCCTTACAGAGCTTGCAGAAAAATCAATAAGCTTAAGAGCAGATATTATCCTTTTATCCTTATCTGCGAGGATAATATTTGCATATTTTCCCATTATTTCGCAAATAAGAAATTTTCTTGACTTGAATCCCATTTCATCATAAGCGTCAAATTCAAGAAAGCATACTCTTTCAAGCTCCGGTTGACAAGCAGATAGAAGCTTAGCTCCTGCAAGATGCTTACGCAGAAGCATACAGAACATAGGAGCCTTAGCAGGATTTTCCGACTGAGCATCCGTAAAATTTATTCTGGGATAATTTGAGCCTGCATTAATAAGAAGCTTCAAGTTTTCCCTTGGTGATCTGAGCATGAGAATTATCTCATCTGCTGCAGGTTGATATATTTTTTCTACTTTCATGGGACCCTGTGTCGATATTTCATGACAAACAGAGCCCATCATCAATGCATCAAAAGCCATTATAACTCCTTATAGCAAACATAGTAAAAGGTTTCCGCTATCCTATCAAATCCGCATTTCTCCGCAGTTCTGATCGACGCAACGTTATCAATTCTTGAGGTATATGCCACGTTATGACCGAGCGAAGCATAATGATCAGCCATTGCCGCAGCATTAGATGCCGCATAGCCATTACCTCTGAATTCAGGTGATGTGTAAACGTTTATTTCCTTAGCTCCGATAAACGCTTCTCTTGAATTGGTTTCACAAACGGATACTATCTTCCCTTCCGTTATTGTTACGAAATAACATTCATCGCTATCTTCGCTAATATCCTCAAGCTCATATTCCGTCAGGTTTTCATAGCCTTTTGAAGACTTAATCATAACGGTGCTTTCAAGGATAACTTCCCTGTTAACGTTTCTTGCGATATAGGTTGCAATATGTCCTTCGTTCAAGTCGTCACATGTATATCCCCATTCCGAAGCAATATCTCTTAATCCCTTGTCAATAAAATGCTTGGCTTCGTCAGAAAATGGACACATCTTGTGTTTTTTATAAAATTCCTTTGCAATCCCTTTCGTTTTTCTGAAGGTTTCAACGGTAAGCTTATCTCCACGCAGAGTAACCTCTATCGGAACAATCGCTTCCGGAAGAGTATTAAACAGATACTTCTCTGTTTTACGTTTTTCGACCCTTATCATTTCATCACCTCTACGCTATTTTACAACATATTGACCTCTAAGTCAAATATTTTTTATATAAATTTTAAAAATATATAGAAAATTTGTTTATTTTGTGCTATACTGTACCGTAAGGCAGTATGCATAAAGCAAAATTCCCCGCATTTCTGCCAAGAAAGGATACATAATGATTACATTTAATGAAAAATGCGAACAGCTTACTCTACCTACTATTGCCCTTCGCGGCATTGTCGCATTTCCGGGAATGACACTCAGTCTCGAGCTTGCCCGTCCCTTTTCAAAAAATGCAGTTGAAGCAGCGCAAAAAACAGGATCTTATATCTACCTTGTTGCTCAGATTGACGCATCCGAGGAAGAAAAAATAGAATCAAATCTCTTTGACGTTGGCGTAGTTGCCAAGGTTAATCAAATAGTTAAGGGAAATGACGGAAACACCAAGGTTGTGGTTGAAGGCATTTCCAGAGCAAGAACAATGAGCGTTCGCCCCACAAGCGGATATTACGAATGCTGCGTTACAACCTGCACTCTTGAAGTTAACGGATACTCGGAGAACAAGGAGGATGCTCTTACAAGGGTGATTATGGAAAAGGTACAGGCCCTTGTTTCTCTGTTCCCATACCCTTCAAACGATTTTATGACAAAGCTCCTTTTTGTAAACGATATAGGAGAGCTTTGCGATCTTATTGCATCTAACGTTCTCGTTAAGGCTTCGGATAAGCAGTTTTTACTTGAGCATTTCAATAAATACGAACGAGCTGAAAGCCTTATAAAAATTCTCTCTCGTGAAGCAAAAGTACTGAAAATTGAAAAAAGCATCCGTCAAAAAACCAAAACCAAGGTGGAAGAGTCACAGAAGGAATATTTTCTTCGTGAGCAGCTTAAGGTTATACAGAGCGAGCTTGGAAATGACAGCCAAAGCGAAAGTGATGAGCTTTACAATGCTATTATGGAAAAGAAGCTTCCCAAGCAGGTTGAGGAAAAGCTGTTAAAGGAGCTCTCAAAGTTCAACAAGGCTCCCTTTGGATCTCCCGAAGCCACCGTGCTTCGTACCTATCTTGAAACCTGTCTTGAAATTCCGTTTTCAACCTATTCAAAGGACAATACGAGCGTTGAAAACGCAAGACGTGTGCTTGACAATGACCATTACGGTCTTACAAAGGTAAAGGAAAGAATACTTGAGTTCATAGCAGTAAAGGAGCTTAATCCCGATATCAAAAATCAAATTATATGTCTTGTAGGCCCTCCCGGTGTCGGCAAAACATCCTTATGCTCTTCCATTGCTCACGCTCTCAAACGCAAATATGTAAGAGTCTCCCTCGGCGGTATCCGTGACGAGGCTGAAATAAGAGGCCATAGAAAAACCTACGTAGGCGCTATGCCCGGTAGAATCATAAACGCACTTTGCGAAGCAAAAACCCTGAATCCTCTTATGGTATTTGATGAAATCGATAAAATGACGTCGGATACGAGGGGCGATCCTGCCTCCGCAATGCTTGAGGTTCTTGACGGTGAACAAAACAAAGCGTTCCGTGACCATTTCGTGGAGATGGACGTTGATTTATCCCGTTGCATGTTTATTGCCACGGCTAATTCTCTTGAAAGCATCCCTAAGCCTCTTATCGACAGAATGGAGATAATCGAGCTTTCCTCATACACTAAAACAGAAAAATTCCATATTGCCAAGAATCATTTGATTCCCAAGCAGCTTAAACGTCACGGACTTACTAAGCGCTCATTCAAGATAACGGATGAGGCAGTTTATTCCTTGATAAGCGGCTATACCGCAGAGGCGGGAGTAAGAAATCTCGAAAGAGAAATTGCTTCACTTTGCAGAAAGGCGGCAAAGGAAATTATAGAAAATAAGGTTAAGTCCGTTGTTATCACAGAGGATAATCTTTCAAAATATCTTGGCGCATATAAGTTTGAAGAGGAAAAGATAAGCGAGGTTAATGAGATTGGCGTTGTAAACGGAATGGCGTACACCTCCGTCGGCGGTGATCTTCTTAAGCTTGAAGCATCCGTTATGAAAGGTAATGGAAAAATCAAGCTCACAGGAAGTCTTGGCGAGGTTATGAAGGAATCTGCTGAAATCGCAATAAGCTTTATTCGTGAAAATGCGGAAAAATTAGGAATCGACCCCGATTTCTATTCAACCTGCGACATTCATATACATGCACCCGAGGGAGCTGTTCCCAAGGACGGTCCCAGCGCCGGTGTTACAATGACTACCGCCCTTGTAAGCGTACTTTCAAAGCGTCCCGTAAGACGAGATATCTCAATGACGGGTGAGATCACATTGCGAGGAAAGGTATTGCCGATAGGCGGTCTTAAAGAAAAAACTCTTGCTGCATACTCTGCAGGAGTGAAAAATATAATCATTCCCCACGGTAATCTGAAAAATCTTGAGGATGTTGATCCTGTTGTTAAGGAAAACGTCAATTTTATACCCGTAAAGACTGTATTTGACGTTCTTGACGTTGCATTCTGCGAGGAAGAGGTTATCGCCATTATACACAGCTATGCGAAGGCAAAGGTGGAAAAATGAAAATAAACACAAACAACGTTTCTCTTAAGATAAGCGCAGGCAAGGCTTCGCAGTTTTTAAGAAATCCCATACCGCAGATAGCTTTTTCTGGAAGGTCAAACGTAGGCAAAAGCTCTCTTATAAACACCCTTCTCAACAGAAAAGGACTTGCAAGAGTCAGCAGCGCACCCGGTAAGACCATTACGGTAAATTTCTATGACGTAGACGGTAAGCTTTTTCTTGTTGACCTACCCGGCTACGGCTACGCAAAGCGTACTGCCCAGGAGCAGCTTGTATGGTCCGGTCTTGTTGACGGATATTTCACAAAGAATCCCAATATTGACTTAGTGAAGCTTGTATGTCAGCTTGTAGACTCCCGTATCGGCTACACAAGGGATGATATTGATATGATTTCATATATGAATCAAACCGGTGTTCCTTACGTTATTATTGCTACAAAAACTGACAAGCTCAACAAATCCGAGCGGGAAAAAGCGGTAAAGACCCTTATTTCAAACCCTGTTTTAAGAGAAGGAACCACAATAATCCTCTTCTCCTCCGAAACGAGAGAGGGAAAGGATGACGTGTGGAGCGAAATAATGAATTATGCGGAGAATAAATAATGACTGATTACCTGATAGAGCTTCTTATCGGTATCCCATGCGTCATTATAGCCCTTGTATTCCATGAGATATCCCACGGATTTATAGCTTATAAGCTGGGAGATCCCACAGCAAAAAATATGGGGCGTTTAACGTTAAATCCTTTAAAGCATCTTGACCCATTGGGTACTGCGTCAATGATATTTTTTAAATTCGGATGGGCAAAGCCCGTTCCCATTGACTCAAGATATTTTAAAAAGCCAAGAAGAGATATAGCGCTTTCTGCTCTTGCAGGACCCTTGGCTAACCTTTTACTTGCGCTTTTGGGTGCTTTCATATATTCTCTTTCCCTCATTTTTTTGAGAAATCTTGTTTTTGAAAGCGCTAATTTCCTGTACTACCTATGTACGGCGTACAATATGCTTATGGTGAATTTTATTTGGCTTAATATAGCCTTAGCCATATTCAATCTTATACCACTTCCCCCTCTTGACGGTTCAAGAATATTTCTAATCTGGCTTCCATACCGAATTTATGCAAAAATTTTAAGATATGAGAGAGAGATAGCTGCCTTGTTTTTGGTAATTCTTCTCCTTGATTCCCGCATTTTAAACGGATTCTTCTCAAGCGGACTTTCGTTTCTTGTAAATCTTGTATTTAACGGTATGATAAGCATATTCTCATTTCTTTATTGAGGTACACAATGGAGCTGACATACAAAATCGAACAGTTTGAAGGTCCTCTCGATCTTCTTCTTACCCTTGTTCAAAAAAATAAAATGAATATTGAAGATATCCAAATTTCCGTAATATGCGATCAGTATATGGCTTATATTGAAAGTATGCAGGAAATGAATATTGACGTTTCCGCAGAATTTATAGTTATGGCCTCTGAGCTTATGTATATTAAAAGTAAGATACTTCTGCCAAGGGTTACCGAGGATGAGGAAGACCCGAGAGAAGCTCTTGCCGCTGCCCTTTTGGAATATCAAAGAGCCAAGCAGGCATCCGAAAAGCTGCAGAGTATGTATTCCATATACATGGGACGTATGGAAAAGGACACGGATGAAATTTCTCCCGACCGCTCATACGTTGCCGACCACGATATCAGTCTTCTTTCTCTTGCGTTTATGAGAATTATGAATAACGTAGAAGTAACCGATGAAGAGGCTACCGAAAAAATCAGACCTCTCATCAGTAAGCGTACCGTTTCCGTCAGCGAAAAGGTATACAGCGTTTTAAGATTTCTTCTAAGACGCGGAGGCAAAGCAAGAGTAATAGAATGCTTTAACGGCATAAGAAATAAGCATGAGCTCGTTGCCATGTTTATGGCCGTTCTTGAAATGCTTAAGACAAGCAGAATCTTCTTAAAAGAGGATTTTACAACTGACGAGGGAGTAATCGACCTTGCAGATAACATATTTATAGAGCTTAATCACGATAAAATCATTGTTGCAAACGGAGAGGAACAATAAATGGAACAGCAGTTAGAAAAAGTAGATATAAAAGATCTTGAAAAAGCTATAGAAGCCATTCTGTTTGCAGCAGGACATCCTATGCCCTACTCAAAATTAGGAGAGGTTTTGGGATATACGGAGTCACAGATACGAAAAACAGTGAGAGCGTTTGCCGAAAGATATAACAGTGATGGAAACAGAGGCATTATGATGCTCGTCTTCGAGGATTCCTGCCAACTTTGCACAAAAGAGGACTTTCTTCCCTACATCAAAGAAGCCTTGGGAATTCGTAAGGGCGGAAATCTTTCTGCTTCTTCCCTTGAGGTTTTGGCAATAATAGCATATAACGAGCCGGTTACAAGAGCATTTGTTGATACAGTAAGAAAGGTTGACAGCTCATATATCGTTGCTTCTCTTTTTGAAAAGGAGCTTATTGAGCAATGCGGAAAGCTTGACGTACCCGGAAGACCCTATCTTTACAGAACAACACCCAAATTTTTAAGATGCTTCGGTATTGAATCTCTTGAGCAGCTCCCATACATAGATGCCCCGAGACAGAAGAGTGAGGGTGAGATCATTCCCCTTGATATTGAGGTACCCGAGCCTAACGAAAACAATGATGACGAGCTCGTAAAAAGAATTATGGAAACTCCTGCCGAGGGAGTTGAACCGGTAAACGATGCCGAGCCTGTTAACGAGGCAGAGGATACCGAGGAAGCCGAGCTTGAGCTTCTCGACAGCCCCGAAATGGATGTTGACGATACCTACGACACTGAGGAAACCGAAAACACCGAAGAATAAATTGTACGGAGGATGCTATGCCTGTTTGGGTTTATATTGTAGGCGCAATACTTTTGTTTTTGGCGCTTCTTCTATCCCTAAAAGTGAATATCATAGTCTCCTATAAGGAAGAATTAACGGTATATCTTCGGGTTTTATTTGTCAGGATACGGCTTTTCCCAAAAAAAGTAAAGCTTAGAGAAAAAAAGAAGCGACAGAAAAAGAAGGTCGAATCCACTGCAGAGGTTCTTCCCGAGGAGGGTAAAAAAGAGCTTTCTCCCGTCAAGGTGGTATGGGAAATACGTGAAGCGGTTTTGTCTCTTGCCGATAAATGCTTGGGAGAGCTGCACTTTAAATTTGCAAAGCTTAACATTGAAGTCGGCTGCTCCGATGCTGCAAAAACGGCCTTAGTATACGGAACGGTCGTTCAGAGTGTCGCCTACCTTATAGAAATACTTGACAATATTTCAAACGTGGAAATATCCCGCTTTTCCAAAATAAACGTAAGCAGTAATTTTATTTCACAAAAATCGTATGCAGACGGTAAGATAACCTTATACGTAAGGGTCTTCTCTGCCTTTAAAATTCTCATTCATATGTTGAAAACCTATTTTGCATATAAATCTACAAAGGATAAATTATCGGAGGATAAAAATGGAAAAAACAACTCAAAGTGATATTATCAAGACTGCCCTTGAAAACGTAAAATCAATGGTTGATGCAAATACCGTTACGGGAACACCTATCGAAACCGCAAACGGTACCGTAATCATTCCCATTTCTAAAATTTTTGTAGGTCTTGCAACAGGCGGTGTTGACTACTTCGGTAAAAAAGCTCCCACAAACAAGAATTTCGGTGGCGGCGGCGGAACGGGTGTTACCGTTTCTCCCGTTGGATTTTTGGTTGTTGACTCAAAGGGTAAGGTTGAGCTTCTTAACGTAAACGCAGAATCAAGAGATCCCATTTCTCAAATCGTTGGTCTTATTGAAAGTTCACCCGAAATTATTGAAAAATTCAAGAATCTTTTTGGAAAAAAATCCAAAGATGAGCCTGACGAGGAAAATTAACGCATAAATTTTGAATATACAAACGAGGCATACTAAACCAAAAGAAAAATTTGAGGTTTATTATGCCAAGATTTGTTGCAGCTTTTATATTTTTTACAGTAATATTTTTCTCCCTTGCTACAATTTCATACGGAGCACCTGTATCTGCGCATCACTGCGCTCTTGTTGAGGCAGAAACAGGTGATCTTGTTTATGAATATGACGGAAACACAAAGGCTCCCATGGCGAGCACCACGAAAATAATGACGGCTGTTATAGCCCTTGAAAACGGTAAGCTTGATAAACGTGTAACCATACCGAGAGAAGCCACGGGAATCGAAGGCTCTTCCATTTACCTTAAGGAAGGCGAAACACTATCTCTTGAGGAGCTTCTTTACGCCCTTATGCTGGAAAGCGCAAACGATGCAGCGACCGCCATCGCCATAGAAATAGGCGGAAGCGTTGATAATTTTGTCGAAATGATGAATCATAAAGCCAAAGAGCTTGGACTTTTCAGCACCCATTTTACAAATCCCCACGGTCTTGATAACGAGGAGCATTATACTACCGCCTGTGATCTTGCAAGGCTTGCATCTTACGCTATGAAAAATCCCGTTTTTGAAGAGATTGCTTCAACCAAGAAAAGGATTATTCCTCTTTCTGACGACGGAAGCCGTGTTCTGATAAATCATAACAAGCTTCTTCGTCTTTACGACGGTACAATAGGCGTTAAGACAGGATTTACCAAGCGAAGCGGACGATGTCTTGTTTCATGTGCCGAGCGTAACGGAATCAAGCTTATCTGTGTAACGCTCAACGCTTCTAACGACTGGAACGATCATAAAGCTCTCCTTGATTTCGGGTTTACACAGTATGAAAGAATCATGCTGGCAGATTCGGGAGATTATACGGTTTCCTTAAACCTGATAAACGGTGAAAAAGGCTCTGTTCTCTGCTCCAACTATGATTCGCTTTCGGTAACCCTGAAAAAGGGTGTACGTGACGGGATTCGGGCGGTAACGGAATACGACAGACTTCTTTCAGCACCCATAAAAAAGGGTGACAGAGTCGGTCAAGTAGTATTTTATCAAGGCGATAGCAAAATAGGAGAATGTCCTCTATATGCACTCGAAAGCGTTAGATCGCTTAAATACAAAAAATCAATTTTAGAAAGAATCTTCGGATAATAATATGGAAAAAATCAGACTTCAAAAGTTTTTTACAGATAATAATATAATGTCAAGAAGAAATGCCGAAAAGGTTATTGAAGCGGGTAACGTTAAGATAAACGGCGTTATTGCAAAGCTCGGGGACAAGGTAGACCCTGAAAACGACACAGTTACCTATAACGGCAAGGTAATTAAGCATACGGTGGAAAAGAAGCGTTATATTATGCTTAATAAGCCTCTTGGATACGTTAGCACGGCATCCGACGAAAAAGGAAGACCAACAGTTCTTGACCTTGTTTCCGACGTGGGAGAACGAGTATATCCCGTCGGCAGACTTGATATGTATTCCGAGGGCTTGCTTATCCTTACAAATGACGGTGAGCTTACTAACAGGCTTACCCACCCAAAGAACAATATGTCAAAGGTTTACAGCGTTATTATTAAGGGCGATATTTTACCGGAGCAGTTATCAAAGCTTACCTCTCCTATGGAAATAGACGGATATAAGCTCAAGCCTGTTAAGGTAAGAATCATATCGCAAAAGAACGGCGCTACAAATACCCTTTTTACCCTTAACGAGGGCAGAAACAGGCAGATTCGTAAAATGTGTGAGGCTTGCGGTCTAACCATTATGCGTCTTACAAGAATAGCCATCGGCAAGCTTAAGTTAAACGACCTTGAAAGAGGAAAATGGCGTGAGCTTACGGAAAATGAGGTTAATTATCTTTCCGGGAAAAGCGACAATATATAAAAAAGATGCGATTTTAAAAATCGCATCCTTTTGTTATTCAGTAAAGCCTATATCCAGAAGTAACTGTGTCCGCTCGCTGATTACAAAATATCCCTGTTGCGTTTTGTATCTTTCTAATTCCGGAACGGTGCATATCACCTTATATTTAAGAATTTCATCCTTGCCCGGTATTCTTATTTCAATATACCTGTTCCTACTTGAATAGTAATATTCATCTACCGAAAATTGTCCTTCGTAAACAATATACGATTGATTTTCCATATCAAGCCTTTGCGGATTTATCAAATTAAAATACATAAGACAAACCACAACCGTGCCTATAACGAATACACTCAATGCTCCCCATTTCATTTTATAGTACAAGCAAAGTACTGTAATTATGACACAAAAGCAGATAAATACTATCAAAGCAACTGTATTGAACCTTATCTGTCTACTTAATTTTTCAGCATAGGAGCTAAAATTATATGACATTATTTCTCCTTTTTGTACATTATTCTAAAGGATAAGTAAAAAACAGTCCCAATTTATAATAAATCAGGACTGTAAATTATAAAATTATATTAATGAAATATCAGATTGCTCTTTTATTTCTTTGCAGCCTCTGTAACGGAGCTTACAAGTCCAACGATGCCCTGAAGATCGCTGGGAACGATAATCTTTGTTGCCTGACCGTCGGCCGCCTTTTCGTAAGCCTCAAGCTTCTTAAGAAGCAAGTATGCTTCCTCAGGCTTAGCCTCGTTGATAAGTCTTATGGACTCTGCCTGTGCGGTATTAATCTTAAGAATTGCTTCAGCCTCTGCCTCTGCCTTCTTAATTCTTGCTTCCTTTTCAGCCTCTGCTTGAAGAATTGCAGCCTGCTTTGCAGCCTCTGCCTCAAGAATCTGGCTTTCCTTCTTACCCTCGGCAACAAGGATATTAGAGGACTTTTCACCCTCTGCGCGAAGGATTGCTTCTCTTCTCTGACGCTCTGCCTTCATCTGCTTTTCCATTGCGTCCTGAATTTCTGCGGGGGGCTTGATGTTCTTAAGCTCAACTCTGTTAATCTTGATACCCCAGGGATCTGTTGCTTCATCAAGAATGGAGCGGATCTTTGCGTTGATGGTATCTCTTGATGTAAGAGTATGGTCAAGCTCAAGATCACCTATGATGTTACGGAGTGTTGTTGCTGTAAGATTTTCAATAGCCATTATGGGATTTTCAACACCGTAAGCGTAGAGCTTAGGGTCTGTAATCTGGAAGAATACAACGGTGTCGATCTGCATAGTTACGTTATCTCTTGTGATAACGGGCTGAGGTGGGAAATCCGCAACGTGCTCTTTCAGAGAAACCTGCTTTGAGATCTTATAAAAGATGGGCCACAGGAAGTGGATACCTGTCTGCCAGGTTTCCTTGTAGGAGCCAAGACGTTCAATTACGTACGCCTTTGACTGGGGAACGATTTTGATGCTTGCTATAACGATGATTATAGCGACTACCAAAAGAACTGCTAAAACAATAATTAATGCGGGCATATTTATTCTCCTTTTCTAACTACGATAGCTTTATTGCCATCGATTTTTTTGAACAATACCAAAGCGTCCTTCTCAATAACCTCGTTATTTTCAGAACGCGCAGTCCAAACAAGACCGTTAACCTTTACAGCTCCATGTGCAAGCTCATTATTGATTTCCTCGACAACTACTGCCGTTTTATCATAATAGAGCTCAAGATTCGTTGACTGTGACTTACTCCTTGAAAGATATTTCTTTACAAATTTTCTTGTAAGAGTAAGAAGCACAGCGCTGAATACTACAAACATAATGATTTGCCACGGAACCGGAATACCCGGAAATATTGCCACAATGATAGTGGTTATTCCTGAGCCGAGAGCTAACCAAATAGATACAAGATCCGTTGTGCAGCACTCAATTACCAATAGGGCAACCGCTATTCCTAACCAGACCCAAACCATATAAACACCTCCTATATTCTATATTAATTGTTTTCTTTATTAAAAAGCTTAACGCAATCCGAAACCTCAAGATACATATAAAGTGAGCCGACGCACAATACGTCAGTTCCTGTTTCGAGAGCCCTTTTCATTGATGCGTAAACCGCATCCTTTACCGAGCTGTAGTGACTTGCGCATACTCCCATGTTTTTATAAAGCTCCGCATATTTTTCAGCGGGTAAAGCTCTTGGATTATCGGGTGTTATGCAAAACACGTGAGAAGCGACAGAGCCGATTTGAGACGCTATATACTCCGTATCCTTATCAGCCATTACACCTGTGATTACGTTCAATTTTTTATCCTTAAAATATCTTTTAACACTGTTTACCGCACTTGTCACTCCCTCGGGATTATGACCGCCGTCAGCGATAACAAGAGGAGATTTTGAAATTATCTCAAATCTTGCGTGCCATACTACGCTTTTCATTCCCGCTCTTACATTACAGTCACTTATATCAAGTCCCATACTGCGAAGAATATCAACTGCGCAAAGTACGTTTGCAGCATTGAAGGGCTGATATTCGCCAAGCAGGGGAATAAATATATCCTCATACTCATTGTAGCTGAATACCGTGCCGCTCAAATCAAAGCTCGTTACCTTAGTTTTACTATGGTCAACTGTATAAATGGGTGAGTGAAGCTCATTCGCTCTTTCGGAGATCACTCTTTTAGCATCCTCGTTTTCACCGCACCACAGACACGGAACTCCGCTTTTAATTATTCCTGCCTTTTCATAAGCTATTTTCTCTACTGTGTCACCGAGAATTGACGTATGATCAAGGGCAATACCCGTAATTACGGAGAGAACCGATGAATCTATGATATTAGTTGAGTCAAGCCTGCCCCCAAGACCGCATTCAAGAACTACGTAATCGCAGTTATGTCTTGCGAAAAATTCAAAGGCAATAGCGGTTATAAGCTCGAATTCCGTTGGCTTCTCTTCCATTGCGTCGGCAACAGGCTTAATATACTCTGTCAAGGATGCAAGCTCCTCGTTTGAGATCATCTCCCCGTTTATCGCCATTCTTTCATTGAAGGTTTTTATGTACGGGGACGTAAAAAGTCCCGTTTTATATCCTGCACTTTTCAAAATTTCGGAAAGCATCGCACAGAATGAGCCCTTACCGTTAGTTCCCGCAACGTGAATGAATTTAAGCCTTTTTTGCGGATTCCCAAGAGCTTTGCAAAGATGCTCTATTCTTTCAAGACCGGGATTGCAGAAGCACCAATTTATTTTATGTATGTATTCAAGAGCTTCATTATAATTCATATACCTTTTCCTACCTTTGTTTTATTCTTTCAAGCTGACTGTTTATTGATTTACTCTTAAACAGGTAGTAAAGAAGTAAAATTTCAAGCGTAGCTATTATTACGTAGTTAAGCCCTCTCCACGCCACAAGATTCCAGAATGGTATCTCATAGAATTTTGCAAGTCCGACGGTTTTTACAAGGACGGAGCCTACAAGATGAGCGGGTATAACTGATACAAGCACCTTTACAAGAATAGGCAGCTTACCTGTAATACGGAAAATAAAACCGCTTATTAACCCTATAACCAAAGCGCCCAAAGTTACCAAGGGATTTATCTCATAGCCAACTATAAGACAGCCAATCAGATCTGCCGCAACAGCCGTAATACCACCGATAAGTGACCCAAACGCCATTGATGCAAGCATTATAGGCATATTCTCAAAGCTGAATCTTAGAATAAAACCGATATTGAAGGCAAGCAGCTTACCGCACACTATACTTACAGCGACTAAAAGTGCGCTTGCCGTTAATACCTTTGGATTGTTGAAAAGCATTAGCTCGCTTTTGAAATTATGATTTTTATCCACTTTTATATACCTCCAGCGGGATGCAATATACGTACCGCAACATAGGTTTTCGTTCAAAGGACAACTCCCCGTTCCCCCGACACTTAACGCACGCATATTTACTCTGTATTTGTAAGTATATATTATCATATTAAAGGGTTATTTGCAATAGAATTTAATTCCATTTTCAATTTTTTCAGCTTATATATTGACAAAAAATATTTTTTAATATATAATAGCGTCGATAAATTGAGAATGTTTCTCAAATTGATAATTAAATTGATAAAAGGATACTTAAATGGAAGAAATTCTGCATGAGCTTTTACATGCTTTAATAGAAACCTTAAAAACCGTACCTTTTCTCTTTTTAGCTTACCTTTTAATGGAATTTATTGAACATAAGGCTTCCGATAAAATGGAAAGATATATGGAGAAAATAGGTAATGCCGGTCCTGCCATATGCTCTGCCCTTGGATGCATACCGCAATGCGGCTTCTCTGCTTCTGCATCAAACCTATATACCGCCGGACTTATTACCGAGGGTACGCTGATCGCCGTATTTCTTACAACGTCCGATGAGGCATTACCTATTCTTCTTTCTACGGCGGGAGGACATGGCGCAATATGGAAGCTGATACTTTGCAAAATCGGTATCGGTATCATATCAGGCTTTGCCATTGACTTTGTATTAAAGAAAATGAAGGTAACAAAGGTAGAGATCGATATATGTAAGGACTGCGGCTGTGAGGAAGAGGAAGGAATACTTAAGCCATCCCTTAAGCACACTCTTAAAATATCCGTATTCATACTTCTTATAAACGTCGCCTTGGGACTTGCCATACATTTTCTCGGTGAGGACAGATTGAGCGCCGTGCTTTTAAGCGACAGCCTTATTCAGCCCTTTATTACCGCTCTTATAGGGCTTATACCCAACTGTGCGGTTTCGGTAATGATTACAAATCTTTATATCGAAGGCGCTTTATCCTTTGGTTCCGCAATCGCAGGACTTTGTTCAGGCGCAGGTATAGGATTAACCGTACTTTTGAAAAGCAACAAGTGTAAAAAGGAAAATATCCGTATAATCGCTATCCTTTACGGAATCTCCGCTCTTTTCGGCTTTGCTCTTATGCTATTCGGAATCAACTGATAATTGTAAGACTTTCCCTTTATAACTGCTCTGTGAATATATTATATCGTGAATTTGGTATTAAATAAATATCACAGAGTGCAAAATAGACGTATCTATTTTCACAAAAAATGCAAAATAGGCATATTCGGGACGGAAATTTTATCCGTCCCTTATTATTTTATATTTTGTCCTTGACAATTATAATGGTAGGTGATATAATATTTACGATTTTAAAGGCATTGACGGAAAGAGTAATTTTCGGTTAATTTCAGAGAGACGGCATTTGGTGTGAGCCGTTATTATCCCGATTATGAAGACCACTCCCGAGCTGCAGGCAGTAACAAGCCTTGCCGTTTTCCGCGTTAAGGATTTTGAGTTAAACCTAAGGTGGAACCGTGCTATGCACCCTTACGGGCTTTTTGCCTGTGAGGTTTTTTTATTTTGTAAAATTTATGTTCACATAAAGGAGATATCACTATGAAAATTATTATGAACGACGGCGTTGTAAGAGAATGTGAAAGCAAGGAAGAAGAGCTTCACGTCCTTCGTCACTCTGCCGCACACATTATGGCTCAAGCTATAAGACGTCTTTTCCCCGAAGCCATATTCGCTTACGGTCCCGCTACTGAAAAGGGATTCTACTATGACGTAGACCTCGGCGACAAAAAGCTTACCGACGAGGATCTTGCAAATATTGAAAAGGAGATGCGTAAGATAGTTAAGGAAAATCTTCCTATCAAGCCTTACATTCTTCCCAGAGATGAAGCTGTTGCTCTTATGGAGAGCCGTGGAGAAAAATACAAGGTTGAGCATATCGGCGACCTTGCGGAGGATGCGATCATCAGCTTCTATCAGCAGGGTGACTACGTTGATATGTGCGTAGGTCCCCATATCTGCTATACAAAGGCGCTCAAGGCTTTCAAGATCACACAGCAGTCCGGCGCTTACTGGAAAAACGATAAGAACAATAAGATGCTTACAAGAATCAACGGTGTAGCATTCTCTTCTCAGGAGGAGCTTGAGGCATACAACAAGCTTATGGAAGAGGCTGAAAGACGTGACCATCGTAAGATCGGTAAGGAAATGAATCTCTTTATGCTTTGCGAGGAAGGTCCCGGATTCCCGTTCTTCCTTCCCAAGGGTATGGCACTCAAAAATACACTTATTGATTACTGGCGTGAAATTCACACAAGAGATAACTACGTTGAAGTACAGACTCCCCTTATTATGAACCGCAAGCTCTGGGAAACGAGCGGTCACTGGGATCACTATAAGGATAATATGTACTCGACTCTCATTGATGACGAAACATACTGCATTAAGCCTATGAACTGCCCCGGCGGAGTTATGGTATACAGAAGCAAGCCCCACTCCTACCGTGAGCTTCCTATGCGTGTAGGTGAGCTTGGTATGGTACACCGTCACGAGCTTAAGGGTGCTCTTCACGGTCTTTTCCGTGTTCGTTGCTTCACTCAGGATGATGCCCACATTTTTATGCGCCGTGAGCAGATCACTGACGAAATCATGGGTGTAGTTCACCTTATCAACGAGGTATACACTAAGTTTGGCTTCAAGTATTTCATTGAGCTTTCCACACGTCCTGAAAACTCTATGGGTAGCGATGAGGACTGGGAGGCTGCTACAAACGGTCTTAAGAACGCTCTTGAAAAGCTTGGTCTTGACTATATCGTAAACGAAGGCGACGGCGCTTTCTACGGTCCTAAGATCGACTTCCATCTTGAAGACAGCATTGGCAGAACATGGCAGTGCGGAACGATTCAGCTCGACTTCCAGATGCCTCTTAATTTCGGTCTTGAGTATACAGACGAGAATAACGAAAAGCAGCGTCCTATAATGATTCACCGCGTATGCTTCGGTTCAATCGAAAGATTTATCGGTATACTTACAGAGCACTTTGCCGGTAAGTTCCCCGTATGGCTCGCTCCCGTTCAGGCTAAGGTTCTTCTTGTTTCCGAAAAGAGCGCTGAGCTTGCTGATAAGGTTTATGAAGCTCTCCGTGCAAACGGTATTCGCTGTGAGCTTGATAACAGAAACGAAAAGATCGGTTATATGATTCGTGAGGCTCAGATGGTTGACCGTGTTCCCTACATGGTTATTATCGGTCAGAAAGAGGTTGAAACAAATACTGTTTCTATCCGTTACCGTGACACAGCTCAAACCGAAACAATGACTATCGAAGAATTTATCGAAAAGATCGTTCGCGAAACAAAGGAAAGAGTTTAATATTAAAACGGTGCGGAATAATCCGCACCGTTTATGCTTTTTTATAACAAAAAAATGAGAAGCAACGTAAAAATTGCTTCTCATTTTATATTATACATCATTCTTGATAAGATCCTCAAAGGTTTCTCTTCTGATTACAGTAAAATCCTTACCATCCGCAATTCCAACGACACAGGGGCGAGGAATTCTATTATAATTACTTGCCATTGAATAATTATAAGCTCCCGTTACGAGCACGGATAAAATATCTCCTCGTTCAGGCTTGGGAATTATAACGTTTTCCTGCAATAGATCTCCGCTTTCACAGCATCTGCCTGCAACGGTACACTCAAAATCTGCCTTTTTGTTCATATTTGATGCAAGGCATACGGTATAATCCGACTGATATAGAGCGTATCTTGGATTATCGGGCATACCGCCGTCAACGGACACGTAGTTTTTAAATCCGGGTATTTCCTTAGTACCGCCTACCGTATAAAGAGTAAGGGTCGAATCTGCCACTATGCTTCTGCCGGGCTCCATAACGACGGTGGGCATTGCAATACCGCTTCTTTCAACCTCGTTATGTATAAACTGCGAAATAAGTCTTATAAACTCCTCGTAATCAAGCTCAGGCTGACTTTCAATATATTTTACTCCAAAGCCGCCGCCAAGGTTTAAAACCTCGACCCCGTATCCGAATTTACTCTTTACGTGGGAAATATATTTAATCATAATTTCAGCAGCATCGCAAAAAGTTTTAATATCAAAAATTTGCGAGCCAATGTGACAATGAAAGCCACAGAGTCGGACATTTTTCTTTTTAAGGGTGTATTCAACAGCGTAATCAGCTTGTCCTGTTTCAATTGCGATGCCGAACTTACTGTCTACTCTGCCCGTTACTATTGCGGCGTGAGTATGAGGATCAATGCCCGGTGTCAGGCGGAGTATAATCTTTTGCGTAATACCCTTTTCGCACGCTACAGAATCTATTCTGTCAAGCTCCGTAAGGTTGTCCACAACAAAATATCCAACACCGGAATCCATTGCATAATTTATATCGAAATCCGTTTTGTTATTACCGTGAAGAAAGGCTCTTGATACGTCAAAATCCTCTTGAAGCGCTGTATATAGCTCACCGGAGGAAACAAGGTCAATACCCATTTTCTCCTCTTTTGCTATACGGTATATATATTTACATGAAAAGGACTTGCTTGCAAACAGAGGAAAAGATTTTTCGCCGAAATATTTCTTCATTGCGTTATTATAAATACGCATATTCCGTCTTACTCTGCTTTCATCCATTACCATTAAGGGTGTGCCGTATTTTTCAGCAAGCTCAACAGTATCTCTGCCGGCTATACAAAGGTGTCCCCTTTCATTTACCGATAAATTTTCGTGTAGCATAATTACCTCTTGTCAGCTCTTTAAAAGCTCCGTCATTGTATAAAATCCCGCATTCTTTCCTGCCATAAATTCTGCTGCTTTAATAGCACCGTCAGCAAACAATGCTCTGTCAAACGCCTCATGCTTCAAGGTTATCTGTTCTGTATCAGTTCCAATAATAACCTCATGAATACCTACAATATTACCAACTCTTACGGAGTTGATTCCTATTTCGTTCTTTTCTCTCTTACAATTACCGCTTCTGCCGTAATGGGCATAAGCATTCTCCCTAATCTCCTTTACGGAGTTAAAGAGCATTTTAGCTGTTCCGCTGGGAGCGTCAAGCTTTCTTTTATGATGTGTTTCAATGATTTCAACGTCAGCGTTCGGAAATACGGATACTACACGCTTAACAACGTCACAAAGAGTTGCAATTCCCACAGACATGTTACCCGAATAAAATACCGCTACCTTTTTTGAAGCCTCGTTTATTACTTTTCTTTCATCATCCGTGTGTCCTGTTGTAGCAACAATTATAGGGGTACCCGTTTGCACTGCATAATCTGTAATTTCCTTAACAAGACCGTGAAAGGAAAAGTCGATTATTACATCCGCCTTTTCGGAAACGTCGGAAATTTTTGTATATTCGCCCTTTACATCAGGGTTACATTTCAAGTCAACAAGGGCGGATATCTCGTATCCCTCTTTATTTGCGGCGTTTATAACGTGGCCGCCCATAATTCCCTTTGCGCCTACGAGGATTATTTTCATACGTTTATACCCTGTGCTCTCATAGCGTTAAGAAGCTTCTGCTCGTTCGCCTCCTCCATAGGATAAAGAGGAGAACGAAGATTATTTTCCGTATAACCCATATGAGCCATAGCAGCCTTAACGGGAACGGGATTAACCTCACAGAAAAGTGCGTTTATCAAAGGAAGAAGATCAAGCTGAAGCTTACAGCTGCCCTTAACGTCACCGCTGAAGAATTTATCGCATATTTCAACGGTCTTTTTAGGCAATACGTTTGACAAAACGGAGATAACACCCTTGCCGCCCAAGGACATTATAGGAACGATCTGGTCGTCATTACCACTGTAAACATCAAGCTTATCGCCAACAAGCGCCATAGTTTCAGCAATCTTACTGATATTTCCGTTTGCCTCCTTAATAGCAACTATGTTGGGATGATCTGCAAGAGCCAAATATGTTGAAGGCTCAATGGAAACTCCGGTTCTTGAGGGAACGTTATAAAGAATCACGGGCTTAGTTGAAGCATCTGCGATTTCCGTATACATACGAATAAGACCCTTCTGCGTTGCCTTATTATAATAAGGAGTAACCACAAGTACTGCGTCAGCGCCAACCTCACAAGCATATTTTGTAAGCCAAATAGCATATTCGGTATCATTACTTCCTGTACCCGCAATTACGGGAACTCTGCCGGCAGCCTGCTCAACAACGAACTTGATAGCGTCCTTATGCTCGTCATCGGTAAGTGTTGATGCTTCACCTGTTGTGCCGCACACTACGAGCGCATTAATGCCCTCGTTTATTTGGAACTCTACAAGCTCCGCAAATTTCTTATAATCTATTTTTCCGTTAGTGTCAAAGGGTGTGATAAGGGCGGTTGCTGCGCCTTCAAAAATTGTTTTCTTCATTATTATATCCTCACTTTCATCTAATTACATATAAAAAGCGCTCGAAATACCTCGAGCGCTGTGATATAGCATAATACAGGCATACCAAAAACAGCGGTGCCTATAAAAAACTAAAACACATAGCTCTCCGTAAAAATACGACAGTTCAGCAAATATTATTTGAAGAACCAAGAATGGATGCGACCCAAACTTTCGGCATTCGACCCTTTCAGCATATCCAACCCATTCGCACTGGGTTAACGAATAAACCTACTATTATCTAAATGCGCCTCTATGATGCTCTTATGTTATCACATATTTTTATTCTTGTCAAGAAAAAAATTAAATTTCCTTCATTTTTCTTAAAATAAGTCAATTTTCGATAGAAAAGTGTAATTTATATATTACGAATGTTCATTTGCTAATTTGTTCATTTGTAATGATTTTTAATCTACAGACAAAATGAGTATAAAATTCCGAATATGGAGACAAATCAGGCAATTTTATTGCCGAGGAAATATTACTCTACTGTAACACTTTTTGCAAGATTTCGAGGCTTATCCACATCAAGTCCCCTCGCAACGCTTATATAGTATCCTAAAAGCTGAAGCGGCACAGCGGCAAGAATGGGGGCAAACAGCTCATCAGCTTTGGGAATGTAAACCGTAAAATTACAATGATCCTCAATATTATAATTACCCAAAAAGGTAAGACTCATGATGTATGCCCCCCGTGATTGAACCTCAATCAAATTACTCAAGGTCTTTTCATATACGTTACTTTGCGTAAGAACTCCGATAACAAGAGTCCCCTTTTCAACAAGGCTTATTGTACCGTGCTTAAGCTCGCCTGCCGCATAGGCCTCAGAGTGAATATAGCTTATTTCCTTCATCTTAAGACTTCCCTCAAGGCATATGGCAAAGTCAAGCTCTCTGCCAATCATAAATGCATCCTTTACACCTGCAAATTTCGACGCAAACCACTGGATTCTTTCCTTATCATTAAGAATTCTGTTTATTTTTTCGGGTAAGGATCTTATTTCATCTATCAGATATATATATTTAGACAAATTAATTTTCTTTTTCACCCTTGCAAGCTCGATTGCTATAAGCTGACAAACCGCAATTTGTGCCGTATACGCTTTTGTTGTAGCTACGGCTATTTCCGGTCCTGCCATAGTATAGAGAGTATAATCAGCCTCTCTTGCTATTGATGATCCGACCGCATTAACAATTGCAAGTGTTTTTACTCCCTTTTCTTTAGCGTTTCTCATGGCAAACAACGTATCTGCCGTCTCTCCCGATTGACTTATGACTATAACAAGCTCATTTTCTCCGTGAATTTGCGCTCTGTACCTGTATTCGGATGCATAGTCAACTCTTACGGGTACGTCACAAAGCTTTTCAATAATATACTGTCCTACTACACCTACATGATATGCCGAACCGCATCCTATAATTTTTATACTGCGAATTTCCTCTAACGTTTCATCCGTTATTCCGCAATCGGAAAAGTCTATATTATTTTCTTTAATATAGACATTTATTGTTTTTTGTATGGATTCAGGCTGTTCGTGAATCTCCTTTATCATAAAATGCTCAAATCCGCCAAGCTCAGCTTCTTCCGCATTCCATTTTATTTCCGTTATATCCTTCTTGATCTCTTCACAATCGGAATTATAGAATCTTACATGTCCTGCGCTAACCTCTGCAAGCTCATAATTTCCTATATAA
Organism: Clostridia bacterium; assembly: GCA_017508405.1. Classification (GTDB taxonomy): domain Bacteria; phylum Bacillota; class Clostridia; order Oscillospirales; family CAG-272; genus RGIG2000. The sequence continues at coordinate 11,498 of JAFVYY010000053.1, read as the reverse complement.
TATACGTTTCGTGTATAACCGAGTATGGCGGGAACATCGGATGCAATATAGCTTTTTCCATCCGTTACACCTACTATAAGCGGACTGTCCTTCCTTGCAATATAAACCTTGTCAAAGCGGTCCTTAAACATAATTGCAAAGGCATATGAGCCCTTAATTCCCGCCATAGCTCCCGATATTGCTCCTATCGGATCCTTACACTGTTTATAGTAGTAATCTATCAAATTAACCGCAGCCTCAGTATCTGTTGAAGAATAAAAATTATACCCGCGTTTGATTAATTTTTCTTTTATTTCTTTATAATTTTCTATTATTCCGTTATGAACGCATACTACAGTTCCGTCATTACTCAGATGAGGATGAGCATTTGCTTCCGACGGTTCTCCATGCGTTGCCCATCTTGTATGCCCGATTCCGCAGCTTCCGTAAAAGCTTACACCGGAGCATTTTTCCGAAAGGACACTTAAACGTCCCTTTGATTTTAAAACGCTTATTCCGTTGTCATCCATTACAGCTATACCTGCCGAGTCATAGCCCCTGTATTCCAGCTTTGAAAGTCCTGTTAACAATACGGGAATGATTTTTTCATCTCCCACAGCTCCAACAATTCCACACATAATAGCTCTCCTAAAATATATTATAGTTTTAATTTGAGCTGTTTTTCAATTTTTATAACTAAAAAAACGCTCTCATACCATTTTAATAGGTATAAGAGCGTTTTATTACATTATTTTACATCCTTATTAAGCTCTTCGGGATCGTGGAAGGTAGGTACGACCTTACGTATTGCCTCCTTAACCGCTGTGGAATCAACGGATTCTTCATTAAACTGTTCAACTGCCTTATCAAGAATTGCAAGCTTTTCTTCAACCTCGTCTCTCGTATAAGGAGTATCCTTTTCAACAAATATCTTATTGTTTTCGGTTTTTGTAAGAGTTTCCGTCTTCATAAGAAGCTCCTCGTAAAGCTTTTCACCCGGGCGCAGACCGATTTCTCTTATCTGAATATCAACGTTAGGCTCGAAGCCCGAAAGCTTGATCATATTAACGGCAAGATCATAAATCTTTATTGATTTACCCATATCGAGAACAAAGAGCTCTCCGTTTTTAGCCATTGCGCCTGCCTGCATAACAAGCTGGCTCGCTTCGGGAATGGTCATAAAGAATCTTGTGATTCTCTTATCCGTAATAGTTACGGGACCGCCGTTTGCAATCTGTCGTCTGAACAGCGGAATTACTGAACCGTTAGAGCCGAGAACGTTACCGAATCTAACAGCTGCAAAGCTCGTTTTACTGTCAGTTCTGCATTGAACGACCATTTCACAAAGACGCTTTGACGCACCCATAATATTAGTCGGGTTAACTGCTTTATCGGTAGAAATCAATATAAATTTCTCAACTCCGTGCTTTTCAGCCATATCTGCGGTATTATACGTGCCTCTTACGTTGTTCTTAACAGCCTCGCATCCGCTATGCTCCATAAGAGGTACGTGTTTATGAGCGGCAGCGTGGAATACAATTTCCGGTTTATACGCTTCAAACACACAGTCAAGTCTTACTCTGTCTCTTACAGAACCGATTTCAACGGCTAAATCAAGCTTATCTCCATACCTTCTTACAAGCTCCTGCTGTATATCATACGCATTGTTTTCGTAAATATCGAAAATAATTAGCTTTTTAGGCTGACATTTTGCAACCTGACGGCAAATTTCACTACCGATAGATCCGCCACCGCCTGTAATAAGAACGGTTTTTCCTGTATAATAATCAAGAGTTTTCTTATTTACAACATCAACCCTTCTTCTGAAAAGAAGGTCCTCGATCTGGAACTCACGAATAGTTCTTTTCGGTGCCAAGTCCTCGTTACCGTCTATGTCCTTAACGGGAGTTTCATAAATTTTAAGGCGGCAATTTGTTTTGCTGTAAAATTGATGAAGCGCCGCCAAAGCCTCACCATCTAAATTGGTAAGAGCAATAAAGATCTCGCTGACAACCTGACTCTTTATAAAATCAATTATCTTTTCGTTCTCGGGGTATACCTTAAGACCGGAAACGTAGCTACCCATCTTTGTAGTATCTCTGTCTATAAAGAACAAGGGCTTGTATCTTGAGTTCTTATTATTCAAGAGCTCATTTGCAAGCAACGCACCGATCTGTCCCGCACCAACGATGGCAACGGGGATCTTATGATTATTGCTGACATCGGAATTCTTAGCGTTCTTATACCACAAACGGTAAGCAAAACGTGATGTAAGTGCAGAAATAAGGTTTATTGAGGTAACCGCTATAAAATGGTTTGTAGCAGTCTTATCTATCGAAAAATACACGATAATCCATGCAACAATACCGCCTACAATATCACTTATTACAAGATTCAAATATGCGCTTGTGTTCGTATAACGCCATATATTCGTATACGCTCTGAATATTACTCTGAATGCGCTGATTACAACCAACAGAATCAAAGAGTTAATTACGTATCTTCCAACATGAGTAATAGCTTCGCCAAGGAATAAATAGTCAATTCCAAGATAAGCTAAGCATATGAGAACATATGCTAAAGTATCAATTCCCGCAAGGACAATGCGTCTGGTATGTCCCTTAAGTGCCATTAAACCTTTCATAATCTACTCCTTAAAACTCGATTCCGGATATTTCCGATATTACATTATTCATTTTGTCAAGTTTTTCATACATATCCTGTGTAAGAGCAAGCTGACAACGGGTACGCACAAGATTGTGACCCTCATAAAGAGTCTTAAAATATTTATCACCGGATATGTAATCGTCAAGAAATCTTACAACAAGCTCATAGGTCATTGTAAATGCACCAAGGGCAAGAGTCTTGATTTCGTTTTTCGTAAGAGAATTGCCCACCTCTGATAAAAAGCCCTCAGCGAACGCTCTGTATCTGTCAATATCAAGCCCTACCTTTGTAAGATCGGGCTCATCCTCTGCAGATTTGTTTGCGGCAAATCTGATGGCGTCACCAAAATCGTGAGCGACAAGACCCGGCATTACGGTATCAAGGTCGATAACTGTTTTAGCTTCATTTGTCGTTATATCAAAGAGTACGTTGTTTATTTTCGTATCGTTATGTGTAACCCTCAAGGGAAGCTCTCCGGAATCGATCATCTCGTTCAGCTTTACGCCGAGGGGCATAAGCTCCTTAATTGCTTTGATTTCAGCTTCAACCTCTTTAACTCTGCCGCATTCATCCTTTTTCACCTTTTCAAAAAATCCTTCTACACGGGCTCTTGTATTATGAAAATCGGGAATGGTTTCGTACAGCTTGGTTGCGTCAAAATCCGAAAGCATATTTTGAAAATTACCAAATGCCTTGCCTGCCGATCTAAGCTTGGAAAAATCCTCGCAGGTGTTAACCGTATAGCTGTTCGGAACGTACTCATACGCACGCCAAAAGCCCTCTGAAAAATCAACGTAATTAACATCCTTATCGGTTTTAAGGAAATGTAAAACGCCCTCGGCATCAAGGCCGTTTTCAACGATTTTATCGGAAATATGATGCGTAACGTATTCAATGTTACTCATAATATATTTTGGCTGTTTAAAAACGAACGTATTGATACGCTGAAAAACGTAATCCTTAAGATTGCCGTTCGAATCAGCCGTAACCTTAAAAGTTCTGTTTATAATACCGCTGGTCATGGGGACAACGTCAACTATTTTACCGTCTATGCGGAAACAGGACGCTACGGTATCAAAAACCTCTCTTGATATATCCATACTTATCCTCTCAAATCAAAACGTTTTAAATGCTTGCCGTAAATCGGCAAGCAATAAAATCGACACATTTTTTTATATTATAGCATATATATATAATTTAGTCAACAGATTTTCCTATTTTGTATACTTACTGTACATTTGCACAAAACTTTTATTTATGATCTTTTATTTGTCTTGCCGAGTTAATTTAATAAAAAACAAGCGGGCAGGAGTAAAATCCCCTGCCCTGTGTGAGTTATTCAAAATATTCAAGCTTACGCTTTATATTTTTCCGCTTGAAGGTTAAACATCTTGGCATAATTGCCGTTTTGTGAAATAAGCTCGTTATGACTTCCCTGCTCCGTGATTTTTCCGTACTCGAACATATAAATTCTATCTACGTGACGGGTGGTTGAAAGTCTGTGTGTAATAAATACCACGGTTTTATCCCTTGCGTTTTTATCAATACCTACGTTAAGATTGTACTCGGCGATAGGGTCCAGAGCGCTTGAGGGCTCATCCATAATTATAAGCTCATTATTATGGGCAAATACTCTTGCAATTGCAATTTTTTGATTCTCACCGCCGGAAAGCTCCGTACCGTCATCGTAGAATTCACGGGTAAGCTCCGTATTTATTCCCTTGTCAAGAGTGCTTAGCTTTTCTCCAAAGGTGCTGTCATTGAGAGCGTTTATTACCGTTTGCTCCTTATCGGGAGTATACTTATCCGCAAGAACGTTTTCCGCAACGGTAGCGGCAAACACCTTATAATCCTGAAAAACCGCTCCCATTTTTTCACGAAGACTGTTTATATCGTATTCCCTGATATTTATGCCGTTTATAAGTATTTCTCCGCTTGTTACGTCGTAAAGACGCATTATAAGCTTGGTCGTAGTGGTCTTTCCGGCACCGTTATATCCTACAAATGCGATACGCTCTCCCTTATTTACCTTAAAGCTTACGTTTTCAAGCACGTTTTTATCCTTATATGCAAAGCATACGTTTTTAAATTCAAGGCTTTCAAATTCTTTGAGTATCTTATCTCCCGACACCATTTCTGACTTGGTTTCGAGAAAGCGTCTCACCTTATCGGCAAAGAGAGAGTTTTTACTCATCTGGGTAATTCTGTACTGAATTTCCCAAAGCATACCACGAAGCTTATTTGCTGCGGTTATGGCTACTGCAAAGCCGCCTATAAGAATCGTTTCCGTTACCATAAGATGGTACGCCATAAACAAAATTATGAAAAGATTCTCACAGATCTGCAAAATGGTACGCACCGTACGGGTCACTGTCAGTCTTAAATTCTGACGTATATGATACTTCCTTTCCTCATCCTTATTCTTATGATACTCATCCATCATATTCTCCGAAATATCGGTAAGTCTTATTTCCTTAGCATAATCTGCAAGGGAGAAAAATCTGTCAATATACCATTCCTTGCGGTATACCTTATTCATTATCAGATTGTATTTATAGTAAATACCGTTTTCAAGGATACTTATTATCATATTCGCTACGGCAAAGCCGAATATTACCAGCGCCACAATATAATTTACGTCAAGCATTACAGCAAGAACGGAAGCCGACGCCACAAAGCATCTCAAAAGATCGGATACGTGGTCGAGAGTTCCTATTATACTCTTGTCACTGTTTTGCATTGAGTATATAAAATCGTTGTAAAACTCGGGTGTATCGTAACAGGCAAGGTCCATTTCCCAAGCCTTTACAAAGAAACGCTTGTGAAGTCTTCTTATAAAATCAAGCTTGAATTTCGGATTGTAAATTTTCCAGTGCCAATTATAGAACAGAATATAAGCAAGATTGTAAGCCGCCATAAAGCCTATAGTCATAAATATCCGCTCTATTGGCAGACCGATGTCAACGGAATTTAATATTTCACTTATGAAATAAATATTCACACCGTGATTAAGACCCGTCAGAAGCCCCATTACAAGACGCATTATGCAAAGTCCCGGAGAGGCTTTAAAGGCTATTTTGAGAATAAAGGAGGTATTCCTTACGGCTTGTGACATTTTAACCTTATCAGGCTTTTTTTCGCTCATTTATCTCCCTCCTCCAAATCAATATAATTCTGCGCCTGCTTACGGAACATATCGGCGTATTTGCCGTTCTTCTCCATAAGCTCCTTGTGGGAGCCATATTCAACGACCTCTCCGTTTTCAAGCATATATATCCTGTCTGCTGATACCGCGCTTGAAAGACGGTGAGAAATAAATATCATTCCTTTATTTTCTCCCATTCTCATCATATTTGAGTACATTTCGCTTTCCGCAATGGGGTCAAGAGCGCTTGAAGGCTCATCAAGAATAACGTAGGGAGCGTCCTTTAAAAAGGCGTGAGCTATGGCGAGCTTCTGGCTTTCGCCAACGGAAAGTACCGCTCCGTCCTCGTCAAATTCCTTTGTAAGCATTGTCTCAATACCGTTTGGAAGCTCCATTATTCTATTATATACTCCGCTCTTTTTTAGGGCATCCGTAACCCTTTCCGTGTCGCCCTCCCGACGGGGACGCATAAGCACGTTCTCGAATACGGGTAAAGCCAGAGTCTTGAAATCCTGAAACACTACGCTGAACATACCTCTGTATTCCTTTGAAATACAGTCCCGCACGTCAACTCCGCTAATGCTGACTGTTCCCTCCGTAGGGTCATAAAGCCGCAGAAGAAGCTTAATAAGCGTGCTTTTACCCGCTCCGTTATGACCTACAAGAGCTATCTTTTCATTTTTCCCAATGGTCATATTTACGTTTTTAAGAACGTATTTATCACTTCCCTGATATTTAAAGGAAACGTTTTCCAGCTTGATGGTTCCTCTCTCGGGAGATATAGCGTTTTCCTTATCCTTCATTTTTGGCTCATAAGCCATAAAGGTTTTAAAATCCTCAAAGAAAAGTGCCTCCCCGTGGATAGAATAGTATCTGTTCGTAATACCGGTAAAGGTTGACGTAAGACTGTTTACGGAATTAATCACCACAGCGCAGTCACCAATACCGAGAACACCGGAAACAAAGGTGCGGAACACGGCAAACATAATTGCGAGGGGGTTGGAAATTACCTCCGTAAGGCTTGACGTAGTAACCTCGACAAGCAGCTCCTTGAAGCCGTATCGCTTGACTATATCCATTCTTCCGTCGGATGCGTTGTCGTAACGCTCAAGCATAAATTCCTTAGCGTTTGAAAGACGCATCTCCTTGGCGTAATCCGCAGAATAGAATATTCTCTGTGCGTACTGGGCACGTCTGTTCTGGATAGAATCCTCGTTCGTGTGCTTATGCCAAAGCTCGTTTCCCTTTTTCTTAAGAAATGCCGAAAACAGGGGTATGATTGCAAAAATAATAAACAGAGGGTCCATTGTAAATAAAAGAGAGCCGTAAAGGATCATTCCGATAACGGTACCAATCAAATCGGAAACGTACCACACCATTCCCGAAAGCTTGTATGGTATATCTCTTGATGCAAGCACGTATTTATCGTAAAACTCCGGAGTTTCATAGCAGGAAAGCTCCATTGACGAGGTCTTCTCCACCAAGAGGATCTTCATCTTCCTTTCCAGCTTGTTGAACATAAGAAGATCAAACATCGTCTGAATGGGAGTCAGAATCATATCCGCCGCCATGGGAATTGCCAGCATTGCAAGAACCGCTATGGCTACCGTTTTAAAATCAAAGCCCTTTTCAAATGAGCTTATAACGTATCTTAATACGTACGTAGAGGAAAAGAACCGTAAAAACTGACCTACTATATTTGTCGCAAGCTCCAATATCATATACATAGGCGAGGTCTTCATTATCATTTTCAAGGCATACCAGGTATCAGCCATTACCGTAATAAAGCTCAGCTTGTCGCTCTTTTTCTTTGCTTTTTCTTTTTTCAATATATCATCTCCTTACCGTAAATGCCGTTTTATGAATACAGTACTTCTTTTCAATAAGTCGGTTTGATGCTTTATTTAATTCTATCACAAAATGCTTCCTTAGTACACAAACCGATAGTTGAGATTATCTAAATTTTCAGTTGAGTTGGTTTTTACTTTTTCGGTTTACAGTATATCACGGCATATAAAAATTTGGCAAAAACAGGGATAAAATAAGGTATTTACGGGACAAAAAAGAGTACTTGCGAAAGCTCGCAAGTACTCAGCCGTATTTTTGCTTGATTGCTTTGGTAAGCAAACGTTTTTGAAATATGTGTCCTGTATCAGTCTGCGCTTATTACAGCATCACCGTGTATTTTATTTACTTTCTCTTGCTTCCTTATCCTTATACCATTTCTTCATAAGGAATATAAGTCCGACTCCGATAAGAACCATACAAAGGGACCATGTCTGTGACGGTGATATAAATCCGAGAAGCTGTCCTCTGTGATCGCCGCGGACAAACTCCAAAAGGAATCTGAATGTGCCGTAGGCGATAAGATATACGTTAAAATTATACTTGAAGTCATACTTTAGGAGTAAGAACATAAATAATCCGAAAAGAACGAATAGGAACGCAGCCTCGTAAAGCTGTGTGGGATGCACCGCCTGTGTATGTCCGGGAAAGGTAACACCGAGGAAGCTGTCCGTAGGCTTACCGTAGCAGCAGCCTGCAAAAAAGCATCCAATACGTCCGAAGCCATGGGCAATGGTAATAACACAAGGAACTATTGAAAGCACCTCGAAAAGACGAGTTGTGTATTTCTTTCTCATAAATGCATAGATAATAAGGAAGAACACCACTCCGCCGATAAGACCGCCAAGGAACGTCATACTGTCGCCGAATTTAAATCCTCTATCGGGATTTTCGATATAATTGTAAACCGACTGAAAGAGTGCGCCTGATAAAAATCCGAGGAACACAGCCGCTACTCCGTTCATAAACATAAAATCAGAAAACTTTTCATCAACTTTCTTTTTCTTGCAAAGATACGTAAGAATAATGAAGCCTGCGGCAAGTCCCACACCTATCATTAATCCGTACATATGCACCTTCCAAAACAGAGGTTCGGGTAACATATTTTACCTCCTTAAATTTTAAATACAGATATATTATACAGGAACACGCCAATATTGTCAACACAAATCTGCGTATCCCCTTTATTTAACAGCTTAACGGCTTTGATTTTTAAGCTTTGCGCCTTTAATCAGCGTAAGGCTTACGTATGTGATAACCGCAAGAGTAAGGATAACGGCAATAGCGGATACCACCTGCTGAGCATATAGGCTCATACCGAGGAATAAATTTCCGTTTTCTTGTATTTTTCCAACCAAAAGGCTTGTTACAAGGGTTGAGAAGAAGCCCGCAAGACCTGCAAGAGCCTGTGTTACGGCAAGAGCGTGTACTCTCTTCTCCGGAGAAACATAATCATAGCAAAGATTGATAAGAGCGCTGTTGATTCCGCCCATAGCCACTGAATAAAGGATCTTGTACGCCGTAAATAGAATTTTTCCGTTTTCGGGAACACAGAATACATTGCAAAGGAATGCAAGAGCCGCTATTAAAAAGCAAAGTCGAATCATTTTCGCAAAGGAGCGCTTATCTGCATATGAGCCCATAAATATTGAGGAAATTACTCTTGCAACGGCGGATACGATACTTAAAACCGAAACGAAGGTGAGGCTGAAGCCAAGTTCCTTGGTCTGATATGTGCCGTAGAAGGGGTTTGCCGCATAGGTTGCTATGTACCAAATCAGAAATATTACGGAAACTCTTATAAGGTTTTTGTCCTTAAGCACGTTTAAAATCTCATGTCTGTCCTCTAAAACGTGTTCAACAGGCTTCTCCCTTGTCAGAAGCATCGTTGCCGTATGCATAAGCATAAGAACAAATACCACTATGGCGCAAATTATAAACGCAGTACGAATATCGCCTATTTCCTTATAGTAATCTATTACGCTACCCATTCCAAAGGAGAACGCCATACCCATAATAAGGGAAATAATTTCCTTCGTGGCTGTAAAGCGGCCTCTCTGTCCGTCGGGCACTAAGGACATAAGCCAGTTGATTTTTTTGGGGTGGGCAATGTTGTAAATAAGATAAGCCACAAAAATACATACGACAAATATTGCTATCTTGAAGGATTTTCCTCCGCTTGTAAGCGGTATAACGTAAAGGAACATAAATAAAAGCTGATTAAAAACGCTTAATATAATAACAGTTCTCTTTGCTCTTCCGCGGCTCATAAACATAGCGATAAGCTGAAATACGCAGCCAAGAGAAATAAAGGACGAAATAATTCCCGTAAGGCTATCAGATATGCCGAGTGACGAGGTCAGCGTTGCCAGAAAAGCGTCGGCAAAAAGAATGGATATAAGATACTCCAAGCCCGCTTCTATTATGTACATAGTCCTACTTGTTTTATATAAATCCTTTTCCATTTCATCACCCCGCTTAATTTTAGCAACAAAACATATCCGTGTCAAGGGTTTTATTAAATTTATTTAATAAGGAAAAAGCTGACGGTGACCGTCAGCTTTTAATTACTTGTTAAGTTTAAGGGTCTCACCGGGTTTTACGGAGTAAAGCGTTCCGTCTATGTCAAACCAAACTGTCATCAGGCTTGGATTGTATACGGCGGAATTATCCGCTCTGAAGATCAAAGAGTTATATGCTTGAATATAATCGTAGATCTCAATGTTTGTGGCGTACCATACATCGGGTAGGGCTGAAAGCTTCTTGCAAAAATCCTCTGCATGCTCCCATCCGCCCTCTTTGTTGTCAAATTCAAAGCTGTGTCCCCAGATGTAGAAGAGCCACGGCGCTCTTGATGAACAATAGCCTGTGTTCAAATCTCTTGAAATAAATTTTTCAATATATTTGTCAAGGTTGGGGTTATCGTGATGGGCGCTTGGCATCCAGGCGTACCAATCCTTAGGGAGAGCGAAGCTATCGTTATCTGCGCCGAGGGTACGGGAATACACTATACCAAGATCCTTGAGATAGGTTTTTACTGTGTCATAGGAGGTTGTGCTTGCCCATGCGGTAATACCGCTGTCGGGATATGCCATACCACGTACGATTCTGTCATACTTTGCTTCAAGCTCACGGCGGCAGTCAAGAATGTCTATAATTCCCTCAATAGGTCTTATCTGTCCCTCAGCGCGGTGAAAATATCCGTGTACCGCAATTTCATGTCCTCTGTCAAGAAAATGAGTCTTTATTTCGTCAACCGAAAGAGCACGGTTTCCGCAAGCCTCCGAGCTTGTAAGATTGAATGTGCATTTAAGACCGTATTTTGAAACTATATCGGAAAAACGCAGATCCTGTCTGCATCCGTCGTCATAGCTTAATGTAAGAGCCTTTGTTTTTCCGTCGGGAAATCTTAAAAAATTGTATCTCATAGGTAGCTCCTTAGTATCATTTTTCTTTATTTTAACACATACGGCTCTTTTGTGTCAATAATTTCCAGAGTAAAGAATAAAGAAGGCGGATATAATCCGCCCTCGTTAAAGCATATCAAAGCTTTTCCTTCACAAAGGACGAAGCATCGTCGTCATCCATATAGGGTAAAAGTTCCTTTATGGCTTCTCCTCTGTTGTACATAATCTTTGCAAGCTCGAATACGTCATCCTCGTCCATGTAAGGTAAAAAGCAGGTTACTCCATCACCCTTTTTAATAGCGATCTTTGCAAGCTCAAACACATCATCCTCATCCATATAAGGTAAAAAGCAGGTTACCTCATCGTCGGAGAACTCCATAACGTTCTCGCCCAGATCTTCAATATCCAGAGCCATGTCTTCCAGAATGTCGATGATGACGCCAATGAGCTTGCCT
>JAFVYY010000052.1 GCA_017508405.1 Clostridia bacterium | reverse complement strand
GTCATCCTGATTAAGCTTATCATAATCCTCGGGGTTAGCAAATGTAAGGGGGAGAATACCTGCGTTTATCAAGTTATCCGTATGAATTCTTGCAAAGCTTTTTGCAATAACCGCCTTTACACCGAGATAAAGAGGAACAAGAGCCGCATGCTCACGGGATGAGCCCTGTCCGTAGTTAGAACCGCCAACCACTATATTTGACTTAAATTCCTGCGCACGTGTTGCAAAATTTTCGTCGCATACCGCAAAACAGAACTTAGAAAGGAAAGGAATGTTTGAACGGTAGGGAAGAATTTTTGCGCCTGCCGGCATAATATGGTCGGTTGTTATATTATCACCAACCTTAAGAGTAAGGTTAGCGGTGATTTTGTCTTCGAGAGGATGTGTTTCGGGGAAAGGCTTGATATTAGGTCCTCTGAGCACCTCTACACTCTTTGCTTCCTCGGGGGATGCGGGCATTACAACCGCGCTATCATCGATTTTGAACGCATCGGGCATTTCGATCTCCTCATATGCGCCAAGAGTTCTGGGGTCTGTGATATAGCCTGTAAGAGCAGATGCAACGGCTACCTCGGGGGATACAAGATATACCTGAGCATCCTTTGTTCCGCTTCTGCCTTCAAAGTTACGGTTGAAGGTACGGAGCGATACACCTGCGGAGTTGGGTGAGAAGCCCATACCGATACAGGGACCGCAAGCGCATTCAAGAACACGGGCGCCCGATGCCAAAATATCTGAAAGCGCTCCGCAGTCGGCAAGCATGGAAAGAACCTGCTTGGATCCGGGGGAAACGGAAAGGCTTACGCTGTCGTCGATCTTTTTGCCCTTGAGCATCTTTGCAACTCTCAGCATATCGCGAAGAGATGAGTTGGTGCAGGAGCCGATACATACCTGATCCACCTTAACGTCCTTAAGCTCCTCAGCGCTCTTTATATTATCGGGGCTGTGAGGACAAGCAAGCAAGGGCTTAAGCTCGGAGAGGTTGATATCGATTATTCTGTCGTATACGGCATCAGGATCGCTTTCAAGAGGAATATAACAGTCTCCTCTTCCCTGCGCCTCCAAAAATGCCTTCGTAATTTCATCGGAGGGGAATATAGAAGTTGTAGCTCCAAGCTCGGTACCCATATTCGTAATAGTTGCTCTTTCGGGAACTGAAAGGGTCTTTATTCCCTCTCCGCCCCATTCGATAATAGCTCCTACGCCGCCCTTAACCGAAAGGATACGAAGGATTTCAAGGCTTACATCCTTTGCGCTTACCCAAGGTTGAAGCTTACCTGTCAAGTTGACCTTGAACATCTTAGGCATCTTAATGTAGTATTCACCGCCACCCATAGCAACGGCTACGTTGAGTCCGCCTGCGCCCATTGCGAGCATACCGATACCGCCCGCTGTAGGAGTATGGCTGTCCGAACCGATAAGTGTCATACCGGGAACACCGAAGCGTTCAAGATGGACCTGATGGCAGATACCGTTACCGGGGCGGGAGAATCTTATACCGTACTTCTTTGCGACGGACTGAATATATCTATGGTCATCGGCATTTTCAAAGCCTGACTGAAGTGTGTTATGATCTATGTAGGCAACCGAAAGCTTTGTTCTTACTCTTTCAATTCCTATTGATTCAAACTCAAGGTACGCCATTGTACCTGTAGCGTCCTGAGTAAGTGTCTGATCTATACGGAGTGCGATTTCCTCGCCTACTCTCATTTCACCCGAAACAAGATGCTCCTTAATAATTTTCTGAGCTATTGTAAGTCCCATTTTCTGCCTCCTTATTTCAACGAGCCTGTCTCATTGAATTTTTTAATTAAAGCCTCCATTTCACCATCGGAAACGAAGTTCTGTCTTTCTCCTGCCTCATACTGCTCGTCGACCCACTCCTTAATAGCAACAACAAGGGGGCTGCGCTTATCAACCATTTTATCACCCTTTAAACGGTAGTGCTCATTTATCCAATAAGCAATTCCCGCAAGGCCTGACGTTTTTGTTATAAGAACACCGGCGGAACGATTAAGAATCTTTTTTGTATCAAAAATATTGTAAATTTCCTCATCCTTCATAAGTCCGTCAGCATGAATGCCTGCTCTCGTTACGTTGAAGTTCGCACCTACAAAGGGAGTCATTGGCGGAATGTTATATCCCATTTCGTTATGGAAATAGTCTGCTATATCCGTAATTGCCGTGGGGTCCATACCGTTAAACGTGCCCTTGAAGCCTGCGTATTCAAATACCATTGCTTCAAGAGGAATGTTTCCGGTTCTCTCTCCTATGCCGAGAAGTGAGCAGTTGACCGCAGATGCGCCGTAGAGCCAAGCTGCGCCCGCATTGGTTACAGCCTTATAAAAGTCATTGTGACCGTGCCACTCAAGCATTTCACTGGGGATGTCGGAATACTGCTGTAAGCCGTATATGATACCGGGTACGCTGCGAGGGATTGCAACCTCCGGATAAGGCACACCGTAACCCATAGTATCGCAGGCTCTTATTTTTACGGGGATTTTTGCATCCTCAGAAAGCTTTTCAAGCTCGTTTACAAACGGAACTACAAAGCCGTAAAAGTCAGCTCTTGTTATATCCTCAAGATGGCATCTTGGACGAATGCCTGCCTCGAAAGCATCATATACTGCGGAAAGATAGGTTTTCATAGCCTCGGCTCTTGTCATCTTAAGCTTTTTGAATATATGATAGTCCGATGAGCTTACAAGAATACCCGTTTCTGAAATACCAAGATCGTGAACAAGCTTAAAATCCTCTTTATTAGCTCTTATCCAAGTTGTTATTTCCGGGAATTTAAGACCGAGATCCTGACATCTTGCAATAGCCTCTCTGTCCTTCTTGCTATATACGAAAAACTCCGTCTGTCGTACTATACCGTTAGGACCGCCGAGGCGTGAAAGGAGCTTAAAAAGCTCAACTATCTGTTCAACGGTATAAGGCTCTACCGATTGCTGACCGTCACGGAAGGTGGTATCCGTTATCCAAATATCCTTAGGCATATTTATAGGAACTCTTCTGTGGTTGAACGGTATCCTCGGCACCTCGTCATAGCTGTATATATCTCTGTACAGATTAGGCTCTGCCACGTCCTGAAGCTGATATTTATACGTATCCTGCTCCAGCAAATTTGTTTTTTTAGAAATTTCAAGCATTATTATTGTCTTCCTTTGAAATGTTACATTAAATCTATTTCTTCAACTATATATTATAACAAAAACAATAATATGTGTCAAGCATCTACTCTCAATTATACCATTTTTTCCGAAAAGAACAAAACGTATTGACAAGGTAAAAAGTTTTTTGTTATAATTATTTAAAAATATCTCTGAACGGAGTTTATATATGCCTAAGTTGAAATATAAGGCTGCCCTTGTACATATGCTGAAGGATTCGGTCAAGGCAGTTCTTCCCGTATCTTTAATAATACTTATACTGTGCTTTACAGTAGCACCAATTGATATTTCCGCATTCACCTCATTCATTTTCGGCTCGGTAATGATAGTGTTCGGCATGGCACTCTTTTCACTCGGCGCCGAAATGTCGATGACACCTATGGGTGAGTATGTTGGCGCACAAATGACCAAATCCAAAAAGATCTGGCTCATCATAGCTCTTTCCTTTGCGGTTGGATTTATGATAACTATGTCTGAGCCTGATTTGCAGATACTTGCGCAATACGCCCCGTCAATTCCGAAAAACTTTATAATTTATTCTGTTTCCGCAGGCGTAGGTGCTTTTCTTGTAGTTGCTATGCTCCGCATACTTTTCGGTATAAAGCTTAAATACCTTTTGATGGGCTTCTATGCCGTTGTATTTACTCTTGCGTTCTTCGTTGATCCCGATTTCTGGGCTATTGCCTTTGATTCCGGCGGAGTAACTACCGGTCCTATGACCGTTCCCTTCATTATGGCTCTCGGTGTTGGTGTTGCTTCCATTCGATACGACTCCAAGGGCGGAGGTGACTCCTTCGGTCTTGTTGCGCTCTGCTCGGTCGGCCCCATTGCTGCCGTTCTTATTCTTGGACTTATGATGGGTAGCGAAGGCGGTCAGGGAGAGGCATTTGATATATTGCAATTCGACTCCTCAAGAGATTTTGCGGTCCACTATTTGAAACAGCTCCCCCACTATTTCAAGGAAATCGCAATAGCGCTGTTACCCATAGTTATATTCTTCTTCGTATATCAGTTTTTTGTTAAGCCCCTTTCGAAAAAGAGTATAACAAAGATACTTATCGGCGTTTTGTATACATATTTCGGTCTTGTGCTCTTTTTGACGGGCGCTAACGTAGGCTTTATGCCTGCCGGCAATCTTTTGGGACTTTATCTCGGCTCCTCGAATTATTCGTTCATTGCCGTTCCCATCGGTATGCTGATCGGCTTCTTTATCGTTGCGGCCGAGCCTGCCGTTCAGATTCTCCAGAAGCAGGTTGAAGACGTGACATCGGGCGCAATTCCCAAGAAGGCTCTCGGCTTTGCACTTGAAATCGGTGTCGCTATATCTGTTGGTATTGCAATACTCAGAGCCCTTACGGGAATCTCGATCATGTATCCTATCATTATCGGATACACAATTGCATTTGTTTTAAGCTTTTTTGTTCCCGAAATATTTACATCCATAGCCTTTGACTCCGGCGGAGTTGCATCCGGTCCTATGACTGCGTGCTTCCTTCTTCCCTTCTCAATGGGAATTTGTGAGGCAATGGGAAATAATATCGTAACAGATGCGTTCGGTACGGTTGCTATGGTAGCCATGACTCCCCTGATTGCAATACAGATACTCGGCGTCGTTTATAAGATCAAGCTCAAGAAAGCTGAAACAAGCGCATTGCCCGATATCATTGACGATGTTACAGAATTTAATAACACCGCCGAAACTCAAACTATTGACGGTTCGAAAATCATTGACCTTGACAAAACTATGTCGGCAACTTATATTGACGACGAAATTATTGAATTTTAAGGAGGTGACTGTATGCAAAGAATGTATTTAGTTCTCACTATTACAAACAGAGAGGACGAAAAGGAATTTGAAAATTTCTTCAATTCAAAAGAGATACCGATCGTGTACAGTACCCCCTGTCACGGTACGGCTAAAAAAAGCATACTCGATCTTTTCGGAGTTGAGGAAAGCTTAAAAACGGTTCACTATACGATTGTAACAGAAAATAAAAAAGCAGAGCTTCTTAAAGGATTGACAAAAGAAATGGCAATCGATCTTCCCAATAAAGGTATAGCGGTCAGCATTCCCTTGTCAAGCATAGGAAGCAGACACGCCCTTGAAGCATTTGCGGATGGGCATCAAAACGACGAATCAGAAAACGAGGTAAATGATATGACACAGTGTGAAACAGAGCTTATTATCGCCATTTGCGAAAGCGGTCATACAGAAAAAGTTATGGAGGCTGCCCGTGAAGCGGGAGCTGCCGGCGGAACTGTTGTCCATGCAAAGGGAACAGGAGCAAAATACGCAAAATTCTTCGGTCTTACCCTCGCTGATGAAAAGGAAATGATATACATAGTTTCCACTAGGGAAAACAAGAAAAATATTATGACCTCAATAATTCAGGGAGCGGGTCCTCATACCGATGCCCATGCAATAGTATTCTCTCTGCCCGTATCCGATACCGCCGGACTGAGAATTTTTGATAAATAAAAAATCCCTCGTTTAAATGCGAGGGGGAATTTTAAAAGGAGAATACAAAATGATAAAGCCCGAGAAAAAATTTTATCTTTTCGGTATGGGTCACAGAGAAAAAACGTTTTATATGGACGGAAAACTCTCTACCGTTATGGAAAATTCAATCCTTTTTTCATGGGATGTGGAGAAAGAAGAATTCTTTTATGACGAATATAAGGTTATTCTTACATTAAAAGGCGGCTCCACCGTTGAAATATACGAAAATAGCGATGGAGTGTTTGTAAACGACACCTGTATAGCATCATCAAAGCTTAATCTCCCCACCTTTGAGGAATATAAATATTCAAAGCAGCTAAGAATTCTGCATCATGAGATTCTCATAAGCTTTTACGGTATTTTGCCCGTTCCAAACATCTTCGTTTATCACAAACCGTGGTACAGAGACGGAGCTATGATGGGATTGGTTCTTGAAAAGACAGGTAATATTGAGCTTCTCAGACCTTGGGCTATGTCC
>JAFVYY010000051.1 GCA_017508405.1 Clostridia bacterium | reverse complement strand
AGCTTGTCGTTTTGGTGCTCCTGCGGAGATTCGAACTCCGGACACCTTGATTAAAAGTCAAGTGCTCTACCGTCTGAGCTACAGGGGCATATTTATTTTCATTTAACGCCTACATATAATATCATATCAACTGCGCTTTGTCAATACCTTTTTGTAAAAATTATCATTTTTTTAAACCGTTAGCAGAGCAGCAAGCGTAATAAAATCCGCATAACGGATTTGAAATCCTAATTTTACTCTTATTTTTATTTTTCTCTTTAAATTCAATAAAATGTATGCTAAAATAAAAATGTAATATTTAATTCGAGGTGAATGAATATGGAAAAAATCTATCTTTGGGAAAATCCCCCTTACATCGGCGATACGAACAATGAGTTCCGTCCATCTATAACAGAATACAAGGTAAACGATACCAAGACAGCTGTAATCGTTTGCCCCGGCGGAGGATACGGTATGAAGGCGGATCACGAGGGTAAGCCTATTGCCGAAATGTTTAACAAAAACGGTATAAATGCTTTTACCCTTGATTATAACGTTGCGCCCTGTAACAAGTTTGCGCCCCTTTCCGACGTACAGAGAGCTATACGTACCGTTCGTTCTATGGGCTATGAAAAGGTTGCGACTCTCGGCTTCTCCGCAGGAGGACACCTTTGCTGTACATCTGGAACTCTTTACGGCTTTAACGCATATCCTAAGACAGATGCGATAGATGAGCTTTCTGCCCGTCCCGATGCATTTATGCCTTGCTATCCTGTTGTAAGCTTCCGTGATGAGCTTACCCATATGGGCTCCCGTGAGAATCTTCTCGGCAAGGAAAAGGATGACCCCGTTCTTGTAAGTATGTTCTCCAACGAGCTTAACGTAACGAAAAATACGCCTCCCTGCTTCCTTTGGATAACAAGAAACGATGATGCGGTAAGCTCGAGAAACGTAATGGCCCTTGCAAACGCTCTTCTTGACAAGGAAGTATATTTTGCAATGCATATATATCCCAACGGATGTCACGGTCTTGGCTTGGCAGAGGACAGAAACGACGTTTCCACTTGGTCACATCAGGCAGTTTTATTCCTTAAGAATCTTGGATGGTGACGGTATGAGCAGAATAGCAATTATAACCGGAGCTTCAAGCGGTCTCGGAGTGGAGTTTTACAAGGAGATTCAAAAGGAAGCCCTTGATGAAATTTGGATAATAGCCAGAAGAGAAGGCAGACTTAACGAAATCGCATCTCAGTACGGAAAAATAAAAACAAGAGTAATATCCATGGATATCACTCTTTCCGAAAACGTAAAATCCCTCAAGGAGCTTTTTGAAGCCGAGAAGCCCGATATAAGATTTTTTGTGAATAATGCCGGCTTTGGCGTGGTTGGCAATCTTGACGAAGCGGATTACGTTAAACAGGGACAGATGGTTGACCTTAACGTGAAGGCATTGACAGAGCTTTCCGTAATAGCATTACCGTTTATGAGCCGAGGCTCATACCTTATCAATACCTGCTCCATAGCATCATTTGTACCCAATGCAAGAATGACGGTATATTCCTCCACCAAGGCATACGTTATGAGCTTTACGAGAGCGCTCAGATACGAGCTTAGAAAGAAAAAAATCAACGTAACCGCAGTTTGCCCCGGTCCTATGAGTACAGAATTCTTAAACGTTGCGGGAATAGAAAAGGGCGTTTCCAAAACCTTTGATACTTTACCCTACTGCAATCCTGCAAAAACCGCACGAGGCGGAATTAAGGCAGCAAAGAGAGGCAGATGCGTATATACTCCAAGAGGATTTTATAAGTTCTACAGGGTTCTTGCGAAGGTCGTTCCCGCATCATTTTTAATGGGCGCAGCAAAGGTATAAAGCGGAATTTGAGTCTTCATTTTTCAGCGAATGCTCAGCAAAAAATCTTTCCTATTTAATATATATAGGATGTTCTCCAAAAAAACGGCAAAAAGCGACAAAGCTTGATTTTTACAAAAAATTTATGAGAAAGTTAAACAAATTTTTTAAATAAATTGAGTTTTTGTGCAAATTTTACAAAAAAATGAAAAATAATAATCATTTTCTGCTTGACAAATACAAATTGCTGTGTTATACTAAAGTTACAAAAAATTCTTTCGAGAAAAAGGAGAAAAATTAAAATGAAGAAATTCATATCAGTATTATTGGCAATCTTGATGGTTGTTGCTGTTATGCCTTTCGCTATCTTCGCTGCAGAAGAAGGTTACGTTCGTGAGAAGAATACTGCTCACGTTTGTCATCCCGTAGACAAAGATGGTAATTTGATTTTGGATGCAGTTGATATGGCAGACGCTACAGTTGCATTTACAAAGGCTGCTACAGACACACAGGTTGTTGAAAAGTACCTCACAGACGGTAAGAAGGACACAGCTACACGTCTTCCCGTAGGCACAACAGCTAAGCTCACAATTACCTTTGCAGAGGCTAAGGATCTTGGTACACTCACACTTACTGTTAACGGTAAGGGTAAGATCAACCCCGGTGAAGAGTTCGAGGCAGAAGTAGTTAAAGATTCTACACACAACCTTGCAGTTAAGGTTGTAGCTTACAATGGTACAACTAAGGTTTACGAAGACACAGCTGCAGTTGACACAACTGAAATCAAGGATCTTGTAGTTAACATTTTTGAAAAGGCTGACAAGATTGAAATCACAACTGCTGGTGCAGCTAAGGCTGACAAGGGCGGCCCCAGACTTTGGGAAATTTCCGCTACAACAGTTAAGGGCGAGGCTGACTACGATCACGATATTAAAACAGTAGTAGTTAAGGCTTCCACAACAAAGACAGCTGGTAAGGCTTATGACGTATGTGGTGTTTGTGGCTACAAGAGCGCAGAGTATGATCTTCCCTTGTTGACAGCTGACGACCTTACAGGCGGTAAGCTTACATTAGATGACGTTATTATCACAGAAGAGCTCACTAAATATGATGAAGACGGCAAGACAATTCTTAAGGACGATGACGGCAACGACATGCTTATAGAAAAGCCTTTATTGGCTGATCCTAATGCATTGTTTGACGGTGATTTGAAAGCAGGTGACTCTTGGACTGCATCTGGCTCTTATTGGACAGCAGCTGCTGGCGGTAAGCTTATAATTGAGTTTAAGGAAGCAAGAACAATTGCTTATCTCAATATCACTATGGTATTGAATTCATGGCCTGGTATTATCTTCGAGTTCTACAACGGTGAAACACTTGTAGGTATAGATGGCGGTACATGGAAAGAAGAAGGTGACCCTGATAAGGACGGTCCCGAAGATAGATGGAGCGAAGGATCTCCTTGGGGTCCTACCACATACAATTTTGCTACAGAAGCTTATGCTGACCTCGAGGGCAAGACAATTGATAAGATCGTTATCACTATTACTAACCCTGGTCACACAAACTTCAATGCTAAGAAGATTGTAGAAATTGAAGTAGGTTGTCATATTCATCAGTACGCTGATGCTGATGTAAAGGCTAACGGTACACACGGTACAGGTAAGGATATCTGTAAGTGGACACACGATGCTAAGTGTATCGAGTGTGAGGCAGTAGCTAACGACGCTATCGCATACATTCACGATATTGAAACAACAGAGCATAGAGCTGCTACATGCGGTAACGGTATTTACACAGACGTATGTAAGGCAGAAGGCTGTGGCTACAAGAACGAAAATT
>JAFVYY010000050.1 GCA_017508405.1 Clostridia bacterium | reverse complement strand
GCAAGGCGTCTTAATACACCCTACGGAATTATTGATTTGTCCCTTGCTCCCACCCCTGCGGTCGGAGACAGCGTTGCTCACATTCTTGAGAATATGGGTCTTGAAAAGTGCGGTACTCACGGCACAACGGCAGCTCTTGCCATGCTTAACGATGCGGTTAAGAAGGGCGGAGTTATGGCATCCGGCCACGTTGGCGGACTCAGCGGCGCGTTTATTCCCGTATCCGAGGATGCAGGTATGATATCTGCGGCGGAATGCGGAGCATTAACTATTGAAAAATTGGAGGCTATGACTGCTGTTTGCTCCGTTGGCCTTGATATGATAGCAGTTCCCGGTGACACTCCCGCTTCCACTATCAGCGGAATCATCGCTGACGAAATCGCTATCGGTGTTATCAACAATAAGACAACAGCGGTAAGACTTATTCCCGTAATTGGCAAGGGCGTTGGAGAGGGCGTTGAATTCGGCGGACTTCTCGGCTACGCTCCCATTATGCCTCTTAACAAATATTCCAGCGAGGAATTTATTGCCCGCGGCGGCAGAATTCCTGCTCCTATCCATAGTTTGAGAAACTAAAGGAGAAATTAAAATGGCAAAGCTTGATACAATTTGCGTACAGGGCGGTTACGATCCCAAAAGCGGCGAAGCCCGCGTAACCCCCATTGTACAGAGCACAACTTACGTATATGAAAAGGCAAGCGAGCTTGCTGACCTTTTCGATTTGAAGGCTGACGGATATTTCTATACACGTCTTGCCAACCCCACCGTATCCGTTTTTGAGAGCAAGCTTGCAGAGCTTGACGGAGGTGTTTGCGGAATCGCATGCGCTTCCGGTATGAGCGCAACGCTTCTTACCGTGCTTAACGTATGTAACGCAGGCGACAACATCGTTTCATCAAGAGCGATTTACGGCGGAACCTACAATCTTTTTTCAATTACACTTAAAAAATACGGCATAGAGTGTCGATTCTTCGATCCCGATGCGTCAAAGGAAGAAATTGACGCCCTCGTTGATGAAAAGACAAAGATCATCTTCGCCGAGACTATTGCCAACCCTACAATAGTTGTATTCGACTTTGATAAGGTTGCTGAGATCGCAAAGAAGCATAAGGTTCTTTTCGTTGTTGACAACACTCTTGTTACTCCCGTTCTTTTCCGTCCCCTTGATTTCGGCGCTAATATCGTTGTATATTCATCATCCAAGTATCTTGACGGACATGCGGTTGCCCTCGGCGGATGCATTATTGACGGAGGTAATTTTGATTTCTCCGCAACAAACAGATACGAGGAATTTTTGGTTCCCGACGAAAGCTATCACGGACTCGTTTACGCATCCCTCGGCAGAAGCGCCTTCGGCGTTAAGTGCAGAGTACAGATGATGCGTGACCTCGGCGCTATTATGAGCCCCGAAAACGCATTTCTTACAAATCTCGGTATGGAAACCCTTGCTCTCCGCATGGAGCGTCACAGCGAAAATGCGGCTAAGGTTGCAAAGTTCCTTTCCGAAAACCCCATGGTAGAGTGGGTAAAGCATCCATCTCTTCCTACCGATAAGTATTACGATATCGCTAAGAAGTATATGCCTAACGGTATGGGCGGTATGATGAGCTTCGGTGTTAAGGGCGGAAGCGAAAAGGCTGCTGAGTTTATGGAAAAGCTTAAGATGATAAAGATAGTTACACACGTAGCGGATGCCCGCTCCTGTGTTCTTCATCCCGCATCCACAACTCACCGTCAGCTTTCAAAGGCTGATCTTGAGGCTATCGGTATTAAGGATAATCTTATCCGTCTTTCCGTAGGTATTGAAAACGCAGACGATATTATTGAGGATATCCGTCAAGCGCTTGAAAGCATATAAGAGCTTCGCTCGGTGAATTGACATTCCTTGTCATAAATTGATGCGGGCATTATGAATTGCTTACGTATGAATCGACTCGGTGTGTCATAAAATTAGAGAGGAGGAGCAAAATGCCTATTATAATACCCCACGATATCCCCGCATATTCAACTCTTTATGGAGAAAACATATTCGTAATGGACCACGAAAGGGCGCAGTCACAGGATATACGTCCTATCGAAATCGCCATTGTGAATCTTATGCCAACTAAAATAGAAACAGAAACTCAGCTTATAAGGCTTCTTTCCAATTCTCCCTTGCAGATAAAGGTAACTCTTATCGGTACGGAGAGCTATATAGGAAAGAATACTCCGTTACAGCATCTTCACAGATTCTACCACACGTTCTCCGAGGTCAAGAACCGTCGCTTTGACGGTATGATAATAACGGGCGCACCTGTTGAGACCCTTGATTTTGAGGAGGTAAAGTACTGGAATGAGCTTTGCGAGATCATGGAGTATGCAAAGACCAACGTTCAGTCCACCATCTTTATTTGCTGGGGTGCGCAGGCGGCATTGCATTACTATTACGGTATGAATAAAATCGAGCTTGACAAAAAGCTTTTCGGAGTATTTCCTCACCGTAAATATACAATGTTCGATCCGCTTCTTAAGGGAACGGATGAGGAGTTTTTTATCCCCCATTCCCGCCATACAACAATTCTTCCGAGTGAGTTTAAAAAGACCGATGACCTTATCGTTCTTGCAGGCTCCGATGAAATAGGCGCATCAGTAGTACGCTCAAGGGACGGACGTAAAATATTCCTTATGGGACATATGGAATACGACAAGTTCACCTTAAAGGGCGAATATGACAGAGACGTTGCCAAGGGACTTGAAATAGAACCGCCGAAGAATTATTTCAGAGATGAGGCAAGAACAAAGGTAGTACAGAACTGGCATTCTACCGCAAATATTATCTATTCAAACTGGCTTAACTACTACGTATATCAGGTAACACCCTTTGACCTTGATAAATTACAGTAATAAAAAGCAAGCATCCAAGATTTTCTTGTATGCTTGCTTTTCTTATTCTAATTATTTTATCGGTAATTCGATTCCGTTTTCGGGGTACCAATTAAAGGTTACTTCCTTGCCGTTTATAAGATATTTTTCAGGGCAGGTGGTCTCCATCCAGTCAAGGGGAATAAATTCATCCTTCTGCAGGGATGCGATCTTAAACGCTTCCTTCAATTCCTCGGTTTCCCTTTCATTTAAGATACCGGGCTTACAGGAAACGAACAGGGATGAGGAGCTTGACGCAAGAGCACGAAGCCATTCACGGTTGAGGGACCAGTCGATAGCGCCCGTAATTCCGACGCAGTCTGCATCAGCGCCAAAGAAACGGTTGTTCTGCGCCACACGGAATGCGAGAGTATTAACACCCATTCTTGCTGTTCTGTTCCATTCAAAGCCGCTTGTATCGTCACCGGTCCTGTTAAGCTGATGAAGTCCTGCGCAAAGGTGACCTATGGCGTTACAGCCGATAATTACCGCACCGCTTGAAGAGTCCTTTATTACCTTGTAGAAATTCTTTACGATCTCGGCGCTTGTTTTAGTCTTATCGTAAAAGCTCCAGCCGTCCTTAGCGAGCCTATCTGTGATTTCAAAGCCCCATCTTCCGAAAATATCGAAGGTGGAGAAGTCGTGCTTTATAAGACGGTATCCCCATTTAACAAGACGCTCGGTGGTTTCCTTAACGTAGTTAAGAACCTCGGGATGAGAGGGGTCAAGCACCTTTTTGGAATGTGTAAAATACCATTCCTCGGGGAAGGTGTTTACCTTTCTTTCCTCGTTATCACGTCCGTTTATAAGATATCTAACCCATATACCGGGGCGCACACCGAGGGCGGCGATGTCCTCAGCAGTCTTTTTCATATCGGGGAAGCGCTCGTTTCCTCTGTCCCAAGGGGCATCGCAGGAGTTGGGCTGCCATCCGTCGTCAATTACCATATAAGGAATATTTTTACATTCGGAGCACATTTCCTTTACGAATTTAGTATCGGCAATTATCTCGTCGTGGGAGCTTTTGCCGTAGGCGTAATACCAGTTGTTAGAGCCGTATACCACGTGATCGGCAAGATAGGGATTAGGTGACATAACGGAGCAAAACTCCTTAACCGAGTTAAAAGCGCTGATATTTCTGTATTCCTTGAAGAAAACCGTTGCGCAAAGAAGCTCTCTGCCGTTTAAAGCCGTACCGTTACCGCCGTTTCTGATATCAAGCCAAAGTGTAATTCCTTGGGGGTCGTATTGCCAGAACGCCATTGCATTCGGCTGAACACCGACGCCAAAGCACTCCGTATATCTGCCTGCATAGTCAAGATTAGAATCACTTCCGTTGGACGCTGCCATATACCAGGGCATACATCTGTCGTTGAACACGGGTCCCCAGCTTAAATCACCGTAGCCTCTTTCCCATGCGTCTCCGAGAACCTTAACGTCCTTGCGCATGGATTCGTTCCAGCGAAGGCGTACGTATCTTGCACCCTTTTCAAAGGACGTTGCATAAACGAGAAGGGAATCGTCCTTGATTCGGAGCTTTACGTATCCGTCGTCACAGGCGCAGCCGCTCTTATCAAAAACGTGCTTCGCTCCGTCAAGATAAAGGGATACAATGTCGGGTAATCTTAATTTCATATTAAATCTCCTTTTGTAAAATCGGGTGTATATACTGAGGATGCCGATGATCTTTCCTGTATATATCCGTCGTATCCTAATTCTATGGCTTTTTTTACCACGCTGTCGTATTCGAAGGTGGTTATTTTTCGTTTAAGGGCTGCTAAGTCTCCGTCGTAAAAATCGGGAGTGTACTGACTCATAAGAGAAAGCTTTATTTTACTGATATCGCAAATTTCAGCCACTCTTTCAAGTATTTTTATACTGTCAGCTCTATGGGAGGGTAGTACAAGATGGCGAAGAATGACACCCTTTTTCATTATTCCGTTTTCGTCAATTATACATTCGGGGCATAGCTCCGTCATTTTTTTAAAGGAAGAGACAGCTTTTTCAAAATAATCGGATGCTTTGGAATAGCTTTCCGAAAGCTCGGTGGAAAAATATTTGATATCCGTCAAAAAAACATCCACGTATCCTCGCATTTTATCGATTTCCTCGGCAAGCTCATATCCTCCCGTATTGTATACCACAGGTATATTCAGCTTATCTCTTGCCAAATCAATGGCTAAGCGTATCTTGTCGGAATATTGCGTTGGCGACACTAAATCAATGCTGTGCGCACCCATCTTTTGAAGCTCCAAAAAAATTTCGGAAAGACGCTCAACTGTAATTTCCTGTCCTGCGCCGCTGTGACTTATATCCTTATTCTGGCAGTATACACATTTCAGGGGGCAACCGGAGAAAAATATGGCTCCGCTTCCGTTTTTGCCGCTTATGGGCGGCTCCTCCCATTTATGCAGCATTACCTTTGCAACCTTTATTTTACTGTCGCATCCGCAGTAGCCCTTTGATTTTTTTCTGTCGATACCGCATTCTCTCGGGCAGAGATTACATTTCATCGTATATCTCCCGCCGTGAGCTTTATAAGCTTACTAAGACTGTCGGGTTGCTCCTTGGCCTCATGTGCAGCTCTGTTTTTAGACACGTATCCGCACTTTCTGCACTTGTGAATAATTACGAAGCCCTTTTTGGCGTCTGTTTCCACACGGATGGGGTCCATTATACCCCCACAGCCGCTTGCTCTGTCGCCCGGAAGAACGTCCACGTGCTTGGAGCACAGACATTTCGGGCAGTGGTTTCTTGAGGAATAACCGAGTGGCTTGACCTCGTGACCGCAGTTTTCACATATAAACCCGCTGTCGTTTTTAGTGAATCTTTTGTTTTCCATATATAATTCCTTATTTTCCTACGCAAAATCTTGAAAATATTTCAGAAACGATCTCTTCGCTTGTGGCTCTTGCATCTATCATATCAAGCTCGGAAAGAGCGTTTTCAAGGGAGAAGCATATAATATCGGGTGTCTCACCGAGATCAAGAGCGTTTTTCGCCTCGTTTACCTTATCAAGGGCAAGGGTTAATGAGGATAGCTGTCGGGCGTTTGCTATAACCGCATCGTTTGAAATATCTATTTTGTCAAGCTCGTACATTTCGTTAAGTACCCTTGCAAGAC
This sequence comes from Clostridia bacterium, assembly GCA_017508405.1. Lineage (GTDB taxonomy): Bacteria > Bacillota > Clostridia > Oscillospirales > CAG-272 > RGIG2000. Next base: position 5,669 of record JAFVYY010000050.1, on the reverse strand, counting down.
CGTCAAGTCCGTCGGCGCTTTTTGCTGAAATTTCACACACGTATTGGAATTTTTCATACAAATAAGCAACAAAATCCTCGCTAAGTGCTCTTTGAGAGTCGCTTTTGTTAATAACCGCAACGGCGCACTTACCGTTTACGTCCTCGATTATTTTGTAATCCTGATTCGTTTCCTTTTCGCTTCCGTCGAATACGCAGAGAACGATTTCAGCCTCGTTGAGCTTTTGCATCGCTCTTGTAACGCCTATCTGCTCAACAGTGTCGTCAGTATCACGAATACCCGCCGTATCCGCCAGACGGAGCGTAACGTCACCGACTGATGCGGTATGCTCTATAACGTCCCTTGTAGTACCCGCAATATCCGTAACGATTGCAAGCTCCTCTCCGCAAAGAGCATTGTAAAGTGAGCTTTTTCCTGCGTTGGGCTTGCCGACGATAGCCGTTTTAATTCCCTCGCTTACGGCTTTTGACGCACGATAGCTGCTTTTTAATTTATTAAGCTCGTCTAAAACAAGGGAGAGAGTGTCGCTCATCTTACTTCTTTCGTTATCCTCAATATCCTCATCGGGATAGTCAATGGTAGCATATGAGCGTGTTATCAGATCAAGCATATATTCACGTATTTTAAGCAGCTTGTTGGAAAGCGCACCTCTTGCAGCTGCGCCGGAAAGACGGAGCTGAGCATCGTTTGAAGCGTCTATGACCTGTCCTATAGCCTCAGCGCGGGAAAGAGTAAGCTTACCGTTAACGTATGCTCGCTTCGTAAATTCTCCTGCGCCTGCCATTTCCGCTCCGCAGGAAAGGGCAAGCTCTAAAACTGCCTGAGTTACGTAGAGTCCGCCGTGACAGCATATTTCGCAAACATCCTCACCGGTAAATGAATGGGGAGCCTTGAAATAAGTGAAAGTGCCGTCGTCAATTGCTCTGCCATCCCTTACGATGTTACCGTAATAACATACTCTTGGGGAAACGTCAAAAAGACTCTTGCCCGATGGAAGAGTAAACATTTTATAAGCTACGGAAAGAGCATCCTCTCCGCTTATTCTAAGCATGGCAACGCCACCCTTTCCGCGGGCGGTGGAAATTGCGGCAACAGTTGAATGAAACATATACGCACCTCAATTAAAGCTTTCTTATACAATTTTACCATAATAGGTTCTTGTTTTCAATAGATAATATAATATAAAAATCGTTGACTTATTAAATTATGTATGCTATACTCATAGCGGCGAGGGGAGGGAAGAGTCTTGGCTATACATCTTTACGATAAATTCAATTACAGAAGACTTATACGATTTGTTATACCGTCCATTGTTATGATGGTGTTTTCATCGATTTACGGAGTGGTTGACGGACTTTTCGTTTCCAATTTCGTCGGTAAAACCGCCTTTGCCTCGGTCAATCTTATAATGCCGTTTTTAATGGTAATAACAACAGTCGGCTTCATGATAGGAACGGGCGGATCTGCTCTCGTTGCCAAGATATACGGTGAGGGAGATACGGAGAGAGCAAGACGGATATTCAGCTTTCTTATATATACTACCCTTGTAACAGGCGGGCTTTTGTCTGTTTTGGGCTTTATATTTATCCGTCCCATTTCTGTGCTTCTCGGCGCAGAGGGAGAAATGGTGGATATTTGCGTTAGGTATGGCAGAATAATACTTATTTCCCTAACCGCTTGGATGCTGCAAAACGTATTTCAAAGCTTCTGCGTAACGGCAGAGAAGCCGGGCTTCGGTCTTGTTATAATGGTTGCGGCGGGACTTACGAATATATTTCTTGATTTTCTTTTCGTGGATGTGTTTAAATGGGGTATCATCGGCGCCGCAGCAGCCACAGCCGCAAGTCAGGCGGTGGGCGGTATTGTGCCATTCTGCTATTTTGCATTTCCCAACAGCAGTATTTTAAGACTTACAAGGTGTGACGTGGATTTGAAGGCTCTTGGCAAATCCCTTACAAACGGCTCGTCGGAGCTTATGACCAATCTTTCAATGTCAATTGTTAACATTCTTTATAACTATAAGCTTATGAATATGTACGGTGAGGACGGAGTTGCCGCTTACGGAGTTATAATGTACGTGGCATTCATATTTATATCCATATTCATCGGATATTCCATCGGCTCCGCTCCGATTGTCAGCTACAATTACGGTGCTAAAAGCATTGAGGAGCTTAAAAACGTTCATAAAAAGGGTATAGTGCTGATCTGCGTGGGTGCCGTGTCTCTGACCCTTGTTGCCGTAATATTGTCTCCGGTCCTTTCGGGTGTGTTCGTAGGATATGACAGGGGACTTTACGAGCTTACGAAAAAGGCGTTTGCTCTCTATTCCATATCGTTTCTGTTTGCGGGCTTTAACATTTATGCATCATCCTTCTTTACCGCTCTCGGTAACGGATTTGTGTCCGCTGCGATTTCCTTTCTCAGAACATTGCTATTTCAGGTGGCGGCAATTTTTGCGGTGCCCGCAATTATCGGTGATGACGGAATATGGCTTGCAATAGTGGTGGCAGAGCTCTTTTCCATTGCGGTAAGCATATTCTTCCTTGCTAAAAATAAAAAGAAGTACGGTTATTAAGAGGCAAAAAATGAAAATAAATCAAAAGGCAAGAGAGGCTCTTGTGATAGGGGGCGTTTGCGCAACGTCATATCTTGCGGTGTACATTGCAAGAAACGTTTTAAGCGCAGTAACTCCCGTAATAGTTGAAAACGGAGCATTTACAAAGGAATATATAGGAAATATTTCTTCACTTTTCTTTATTTTTTACGCCATTGGTCAGCTTATGAACGGGGTTCTCGGTGATAAAATAAAGGCAAGATATATGATGTCGGTGGGGCTTCTTTTAGCAGGAGCATCAAATATCGTGTTCCCGTATATTTTAAATACGCCCTCCGTAGCAAAGATAGCCTACGGCGTTACGGGACTATTTCTTTCCATGATATATGCGCCTATGACAAAGGTAGTGGCAGAGAATACCCATCCCGAATACACCACAAGATGCAGCTTAAGCTATTCGCTTGCATCCTACGTAGGCTCACCCATTGCGGGAGTGTTTGCGGCAGTTATGGTGTGGCAGAGCGTGTTTACGGTAAGCGGTATCGCTCTTTTCGTAATGGCGATAATCTGCTTTGTATGCTTTACATATCTTGAAAAGAAGGGCGTAATAGTACATAACAGATATAAAAGTCTTAAGGATGCAAACGTAAAGCCGGGCTTTACTAAGGGGGCGTCCGTTCTTTTGAAGCGTAGGATCGTTCTTTTCGCTATGATCTCCGTCCTTACTGGAGTTGTCAGAACAGCTGTGGTATTCTGGCTTCCCACCTATTATTCGGAGTACCTTGAATTGGGACCCAAGGTGTCTGCCGTGGTATTTACGGTATCAACCCTGCTTATTTCTCTTACGGTGTTTTTAACCGTTGCCGTATATAAGCTTTTCAGAAGCAATATGAACCTTACGCTTTTTGCTACATTTACAATGTCGGCGCTTTGCTTCCTCGGAGTATTCCTTCTTCGCACCCCTGTTTTAAACGTGGCATTTATAGTTCTTGCGGTTATGAGCGCCAATTCCGCCGCCACCGTTCTTTGGAGCATGTATTGTCCATCTCTTAAGGATACGGGTATGGTATCCGTTGCCACCGGCTTCCTTGTTTTCATCGGATATATTGCCTCGTCCCTTTCGAGCACCTTGTTCGCAAAGGCAGTGGACGTGATCGGCTGGGGCAATTTGATTCTTGTTTGGATGGGACTTATGGTTCTCGGCTCCGTAATGATGATTCCTTATTTGTTCAAAAAGAAAGCAATATAACAAAAACCCCCGACACGTGTCGGGGGTTTATTTGTGTTTATTTGTTTTTTAAGGTTTTTACAAAGGCTTCTATACGTTCAAGAGCCTCGGAAATATGCTTAACGGAGTAAGCGTAGGAGATTCTTGCAAATCCCTCACCGCTTTCGCCAAAGGCAGTACCGGGAACTATTGCGCACTTGTGCTCATAAAGAAGACGCTCACAAAACTCTTCGCTTGATAGACCGAATTTTCCAATGTTGGGGAAAATGTAGAATGCGCCCTCGGGCTCAAAGCATTCAATACCTATTTTGCGTAAGCCGTCAAGAATGAATTTTCTTCTTCTGTTATATTCAGCGCACATAAACGCAATATCCTCATCACCGTTTATCATGGCCTCGGTGGCGGCGAACTGGGATACTGTGGGAGCGCACATAATTGCATATTGGTGAAGCTTAAGCATTTCCTTGAGAATGGGCGCAGGCGCACAGAGATAACCGAGACGCCAGCCCGTCATTGCGTAAGCCTTTGAAAATCCGCTTGCGATAATCGTTCGTTCCCTCATACCGTCGATGGACGCTATGGAAACGTGCTTTCTGCCATAAGTAAGCTCAGCGTAAATTTCGTCGGAAAGAATAGCTATATTAGTATCACGAAGCACCTCTGCAAGTCCTTCAAGCTCTTCCTTGGTAAGAATTGCGCCCGTGGGATTGTTGGGGAAGGGAAGAACAAGAAGCTTTGTTTTGGGAGTAATAGCGTTTCTCAATTCCTCTGGGGTGAGCTTAAAATTATTTTCCTGCTTAGTGTCGATTATAACCACTTTAGCTCCCGCCATTTTGGCAATGGGCTCGTAGCATACAAAGGAGGGCATGGGGACGATAACCTCGTCGCCGGGGTTTACAAGGGAGCGAATGGCGATATCAATAGCCTCGCTTCCGCCAACGGTTACAAATATTTCATCTTCTCCGTGATAATCAAGATCGAAGCGGCGCTTCATATAATCCGCAATAGCAAAGCGAAGCTCGGGAGAGCCTGCGTTTGACGTGTAGTATGTTTTGCCCTTTTCCAAGGAGTCGATAGCAGCCTCGCGGATGTGCCACGGAGTAACAAAGTCAGGCTGACCGACAGTAAGCGCAACAACGTCACTCATATCCGAAAGCATATCGAAAAACTTACGGATACCCGACGGCTTAATGTCGCAAAGAGTCCTTGAGAGCATTTTCTCGTAATCTATCATAAGGGTAAGTTGCCTCTTTCATCAATTTCTTTTTGTTTGTATACAACGCCCTTGTCCTTGTACTTCTTAAGAACAAAATGTGTAGCTGTGGAAGTAACAAATTCAATGGGGGCGAGCTTCTGGGCGACAAAATAGGCGACTTCCTTCATAGTCTTACCTTCAATAAGAACGGTGAAGTCAAAGCCTCCCGACATGAGATAGAGGGATTTAACCTCGGGATGGCTATAAATCTTTTCTGCAATCTTGTCAAAGCCACGGTCTCTCTGGGGCATAACCTTAACCTCAATAAGAGCGCTTACGTACTCACGGTCAGTTTTGTCCCAGTCAATAATTGTTTTATATCCAAGGATAACTCCGTCCTTTTCATATTTTTCAATAATGTTCTTTACGTCACCAACCTCTTTGGAAAGCATAAGAGCCAAATCAGCGGCAGTAAGGGTGGAGTCCTCCTCCAAAAGCTTAAGAATCTTATCCATAATCAGTCTCCTTTACGGGAAATTATATGTAAATAATATCATAAAAACGGAGCAATGTCAAATAATATTAAAGAAATAATGAAAAAATTTAAAAAATCCCTTGATTTTTGAAAAAAGATGTGCTATACTAATCCAGCAAATGGAGAAGTCGCCTAGTTGGTCGAGGGCGCACGATTG